>NZ_JBHYKG010000119.1:0-24488 GCF_042741245.1 Kitasatospora sp. NPDC058965 | reverse complement strand
GGTCGCCGACCGGGTGCGCGCTGCGGCGGCCGGGGTCGACGCGGTGGTGCTGGCCCAGGCGTCGATGGACCCGGCGGTCGCCCTGCTCGCCGACCTGCCGGTGCCGGTGCTGACCAGCCCGCGGCTGGCGGTGCGCCGCGCCCTCGGCCTGGACTGACCCACCCCCACTCGGAGAGAAGAGAGAGGCGGGCCCGATGGACCGCGCACGCGTCGACGCCTACCTGGACCGGATCGGGGCCGACCGGCCCGCCCGACCGGACCTGGCCGGCCTGCGCGCCCTGCAGGGCGCGCACCTGGCCGCCGTGCCGTTCGAGAGCCTGAGCGTGCACCTGGGCGAGCCGATCGTGCTGGAGCCGGACGCGCTGGTGGCCAAGCTGGTCGACCGCCGGCGCGGCGGCTTCTGCTACGAGCTCAACGGCGCCTTCGCCGCGCTGCTCACCGCCCTGGGGTACCGGGTGGAGCTGCTCGCCGCCCGGGTGTACCAGGGCGAGGCGGCCGGTCCGCCGTTCGACCACCTGGCGCTGCGGATGGAGCTCGACGAGCCGTGGCTGGCCGACGTGGGCTTCGGCCGGTTCAGCGCCGGCCCGCTGCGACTGGCGGAGCGCGGGGACCAGGCGGACCGCTTCGGCACCTTCCGGGTGGTCGAACAGGGTCCGGACCTGGACGTGAGCTGCGACGGGAAGCTCCAGTACCGCCTGGACCGGCGGGCCTACGCGCTGGCCGACTTCGCGCCCACCTGCTGGTACCAGGCCACCTCGCCCGCCTCGCCCTTCACCCGGCAGGCGATGTGCTCCATCACCACCCCCACCGGCCGCACCACCCTGACCGCCGGCCGCCTGATCCGCACCACCGACGCCAGCGACCGCACCGAACAGGAGCTGCCCACCGAGGAGGAGCAGGCCGCCGCGTACCGCGAGCACTTCGGCATCGCACTGACGGCGGCGGAGGTCAAGCAGCTGAACCAGCGCTAGGGGCCCGCCGCCGCCGGGGCGCGGGCCGTCAGGAGCCGACCACCAGCGGGCCGACCAGGTCGCTGGCGAAGCCGAGCTTGGTGGCCCAGGTGGGCCACGAACCGCCGTCGCTGGCGCCCCAGCCGTGGTCCATGTCGAAGCTCACCTCGCGCTTCGACACCCCGGTGAGGTCGATCAGGAGACTCGGCGCGAAGGCCTGCTCGATGACCGTGCCCGTGTTCAGCTTGCTGGTCGCGAAGGTGAGCACCACCTTCTCGATCGGCACGATCCCCACCATGCCGGTGCCGAACAGCGGGAAGGCGCAGATCGGCGGGGCCGCCCCGGGCGAACCCGCAGTGGCCGCCTGGCCGATCCCGCAGGTGTACCTGACGCCGGTCACGTTCGCGATCTCGATCGACCCGGGGTCGCCGACGACCGTGTCCTTGCTGTAGGGCACGTTCCACCGCTCGCCCAGGGTCATCGGGGTCTGGGTGTCCTTCGTGATGTGCGACTTGTCGTCGATGTCGACCGTGGTCGAGATGTAGCCGACGTAGTCGACCTGCCAGGAGAGCACGAAGTCGTGCTGGAAGTTGGTGTCGGTGAACCAGACCAGCGGCTTGCCCTTCTGGGACGACTCCACCGCCTTGAAGCCGAAGATCGAGTACCCGTTGTCGTTGAGCTCCTTGCGCGTGGCGTCGGACAGGGTGACGGTGACCGCGTACTCCGTGGCACCGACCGCGGGCAGCGTCAGGTGGTTGACGAACTCGCCGCGGACCGCGCCGGGGCCGCCCTGCTGCTCGCCGGTGGGATCGAACTTGAAGGTCCACCGGCTGCCCGGGTCCGTCACACCGGTCGCCGTTCCGATCGCGGTGACGAACCTGTTCTCGTTCAACGACACGTCGAGCCCGATCCGGTCCCGCTCGGGATCCGTGATCTTCGTGAAGCTGTAACTCGTGACACCCATCGCCTTCAGGGCCTTCCCGACCTGGGTCTCGGTCGGGAGCACGGTCTGGCCGGTCTTGAGTCCGATGAGGATTCGGTAAGCGTACTTTTTGTCCTGGTCCATGATTCCTCACAGGGGTCCGGTGCCGACGAAGAAACCGTCCGGCACGTGATTTCCGGAATGGTTGACGGACATGGTGCACACATAGATCGTCGACGATCTACCGAATCGGACCGAGCTGCGCCCATTTCACCCGTACGGCCCCACCCCGGCTCGGCCGCCCGAGTGGCCACCGGTCGCCACACGGCTTTCTCTCCCAGTCAGTTGGCATTCGCGGCAACACTCTCCCCAGGGTGGCCGCACTCGCGGCCGGCCACGGCACGAATCGACCGACGGAGGCCAGGAATGGCGGATTACCGGGTGCGGGTGACCTTGTCCCAAGCCAGCCAGCAGAAAGTTCACGATCTCGGCCTGTCGCTTTATGTCCTCAAAGCAGTCTGTACGAACAGTCTGGGCGATCCCCTGATCTGGACATCGACGAGCAGCTTCCTGGACACCCTGGAAGTCAGCTGGCAACCGGTCTATTCCGCCTACGTGTCCACCGGGGGCCTGCCGAGCGCGGCCGCGGACGTCGAGATCCACGAGGAGACGATCGTGCCGGTGCAGCTCGGCCAGCGCTGGCAGGCGCCCGATCGCGACAAGCTGTTCGTCGGCGGCACCCCGGGGGCCGTGGAGATCTGCTCGGACACCCCCTACAGCTGCGGGCTCGCCCAGTCGGAGAGCGGCGGTCAGGCCCGGCCGGTCTGCGGCCTGACCCTCACCGCGCAGGGCATGGTCACGGTCACCCCGACCCAGCGGATCCTGCTGATGTTCTCCCCCGACCGGCTCGCGCTCGGCCGGGTCGTGCGCGAGGCCTCGGGGCCCGCGCTGCTCGTGGACGCGGCCGACGCCCCTGACGGCCTGCGCGAGCTGGCCTTCGACCCCGATGCCGGTTGGAGCACCGGCACCGGTCCGTGGCCGACCTGGGCCCAGCGGGTGAGCGGGGGCCAGTCGGTCGGGACCCTGCTGGTCGCTCCCTGCTGACGGTCCGTCCGCCCCCGTCGGGCACGGCTCAGCGGCTGATCACGTTCACCAGCGGCTCGCCCTTGGCGAAGCGCTCCAGCTGAGCCGCGACCAGGCGCTCGGCGCGCGGCAGGAAGGCGCTGGAGCTGCCGCCCACGTGCGGCGTGATCAGCACCCCGGGGGCGTGCCAGAGCGGGTGGCCGGCCGGCAGCGGCTCGGGGTCGGTGACGTCGAGGGCGGCGCGCAGCCGGCCGGCGGTCAGCTCGGCCAGCAGCGCGTCGGTGCGCACCACCGGGCCGCGGGCCACGTTCACCAGCAGCGCGCCGTCGCGCATCGCGGCCAGGAACGCGGCGTCCACCAGGCCCGTGGTCCCGGGGGTCAGCGGCACGGCGAGGATCACCACGTCGGCCCGCGGGAGCAGCTCCGGCAGCGCGGTGAACCCGTGCACCGGCCCGGCCGGCACCGAGCGCGCGCTGCGGGCCACCCGCTCCACCACCACCTCGAAGGGCCGCAGCCGGTCCTCGATCGCCGCGCCCACCGAGCCGTACCCGACGATCAGCACCGTCCGGTCGGCCAGCGCCGGGTAGAAGCCCGCCCGCCACTGCTCGGCGTCCTGCCCGCGCACGAAGCCGGGGATGTCGCGCAGCGCGGCCAGCGTGAGCGTCAGCGCCAGCTCGGCGGTCGAGGCCTCGTGCACGCCGCGCGCGTTGCACAGCGTGACCCCCGCCGGCAGGTGCGGGGCGATGTCGTCGACCCCGGCGGTCTGCGTCTGCACCACCTTCAGCCGCTCCATCGCCGGCAGCAGCGGCAGCACCGAGCCGGTGCGCAGGTACGGGGTGACCAGCAGCTCGACCCGGGCCAGCAGCTCGGCCGGCGGCGGTCCGGGCCGCCCGTCGCAGGTCTCGCCGTCGAACAGGTGCACCTCCAGGCCCGGCACCTCGGCGGGACGGGGCAGCAGCACCACGGGCTCGGTGTCACAGATCATGCCCGCAATCTACCCACGCCGTTTGGCCGCTCGCGGGCCACTCCGTACGATTCAACGGGTCGACCGGGAGATACGAGGAACCACGCATGGCCACGGCAGCGCAGCAGCAGGACGAGCACGAGGCGGAGTACGGGCCGGGCATCGAACCCGAGCGCCTGCAGTTCTGCCTCGACGTCCTGGCCGAACTGGACGACCTGCCGGTGGACCACCCGGACGCGATCGCCGTGCGCCGCGCCGTGGCCGGCATCTTCCGCACCGTGAAGCAGCGCCGCCGCCAGGAGACCCGGGCCCGCAAGACCGCCAACGACCGCGAGGTGACCGCCCGCACCGCCACCGGCGCGGCGGGGCGGATCGACGACGAGACGGCCGGCGTCTTCGGCCTGTCCTCCAGCACCCCGCTGGGCGAGATCGCCGGGATCCTGGAGCGCCCCCGCTCCTGCTACATCTGCAAGCAGCGGTTCGTCGAGGTCGACTCCTTCTACCACCAGCTCTGCCCGTCCTGCGCCCGCTCCAGCCGGGGCCGGCGCGAGGCCCGGGTGGACCTGACCGGCCGTCGGGCGCTGCTCACCGGCGGCCGGGCCAAGATCGGCATGTACATCGCGCTGCGCCTGCTGCGCGACGGCGCGCACACCACGATCACCACCCGGTTCCCGAACGACGCGATCCGCCGGTTCAGCGAGATGCCGGACAGCGCGGACTGGCTGCACCGCCTCAAGGTGGTCGGCATCGACCTGCGCGACCCCGCCCAGGTGGTGGCGCTGGCCGACTCGGTGGCCGCCGAGGGCCCGCTGGACATCCTGATCAACAACGCCGCGCAGACCGTGCGCCGCTCCCCCGCCGCCTACTCCGAGCTGATCGCGGCCGAGTCGGCGCCGCTGCCGGCCGGTGAGCTGCCGGCCTTCGAGGTGATCGGCTCCTTCGGCAGCGGCAGCGTGGACCGCCCGGCGCTGCCCGGCGCCCGGCAGGCGCTGACCGCGCAGGAGGTGACCTCGCTGGCGCTGGTCACCGGCTCGGCCTCGCCGGCCCGGATCGAGGCGGGCACCGCGATCGACGCGGGCGGCCTGGTGCCGGACCTGACGGACACCAACAGCTGGGTGCAGACGGTCGAGGAGATCGACCCGATCGAGCTGCTGGAGGTCCAGCTCTGCAACTCGACCGCGCCGTTCATCCTGGTCAGCCGGCTGCGCAAGGCGCTGGCCGCCTCGCCGGCCCGGCGCAAGTACGTGGTGAACGTCTCCGCGATGGAGGGCCAGTTCAGCCGCAACTACAAGGGCGCCGGCCACCCGCACACCAACATGGCCAAGGCCGCGCTCAACATGCTGACCCGGACCAGCGCGCAGGAGATGCTGGAGGTCGACCGGATCCTGATGACCGCGGTGGACACCGGCTGGATCACCGACGAGCGCCCGCACCCGGACAAGATGCGGCTGCACGACGAGGGCTTCCACGCCCCGCTGGACCTGGTGGACGGCGCGGCCCGGGTGTACGACCCGATCGTGCGCGGCGAGCAGGGCGAGGACCTGTACGGCTGCTTCCTCAAGGACTTCGAGCCCTCGGCGTGGTGAGCCCGGGCACCCCGCTGATCGGTGCGGGCGTGATCGTGCCCTCCACCGACGGGCGTTCGGTGCTGGTCGGGCGCCGCACGGTGGCCGGCGAGCCGCCGACCTGGAGCCTGCCGGGCGGCAAGGTGGACGCGCCCGGCGAGTCCTTCGAGGCCGCCGCGGCGCGCGAACTGGCCGAGGAGACCGGGATCGTGCTGCCGGCCGGGCGGATGCGGGTGCTCGGAGTGGTGCTGGACCACGTCGACGGGCGGCCGCGACTGACCGCCGCCGTGCTGGCGCCGCCCAGCGACGCGGTGGCCGAGGTCACCGAGCCGCTGGTCTGCGCCGGTTGGGAGCGGCGGCCGGTGGACGCTTTGCCGGAGCCGATGTTCGGCCCGTCGGGCTGGGTGCTGGCGCAGTGGCTGCCCGACGCCCCCGAACTGCCGCCCGGCGTCCACGCGTACGGCGTGTCGGCGGTGTACCACCGCTAGGCTCTGGCCCCATGTGCTGGAGTGCCGAGGCGGATCTGGTCGCGGGGGCGGTGGTCGGCGGGCTCGGTGTCCTCTGCCTGGCCCGGGTGCGGCGGGCGCGGGACGTGCCGATGGCCGCGCTGCCGCTCGTGCTGGGCGTCCACCAGCTGATCGAGGCCGCGGTCTGGCGCGGGGTGGACGGCGAACTGGGCGGCCCGGCCGCGCTGCTGGCCCGCACCGCCTGGGCCGCGATCGCGCTGCCGCTGCTGCCCGCGCTGGTGCCGCTGGGCGTCTGGAGCGCCGGGCCGCGCACCCGGCGGACGGCGGCCTTCGCCGGTCTCGGGTGCGCGGTCGCGGCGGCGCTGGCGGTGGTGCTGGTGCTGCACCCGGTGACCGCCCGCGAGCACGGCCGCACCCTCACCTACGCGATCGGGATCCCGTACGCGCCGGTGCTGCTGGCGGGCTACCTGCTCGCCACGATCGGGGCGCTGCTGGCCGGCGGTGATCCGGGGTTGCGCCGGTTGGGCCTGCTCACCGGCGCGGCCGCGCTGGTGACCGGGCTGCTCTGGCGGGTCGCGTTCATCTCCACCTGGTGCGCGCTGGCCGCGCTGGTCAGCGTGGTGCTGCTGCGCTGGGTCGGGCGCCCGGAGCCGGCTCAGGCGCTCGGCTGACCGAAGTCCCGCCCGGTCCACCAGTTGCCCGGCGCACCCGGGTCGCGGCTGGTCCAGTACTCCACGATCGCCGCGATGAACTCACCGGCCGACAGCCGGCCGTCACCGTCGCGGTCCAGGTGGGCGAAGGCGGTGTCGGCCTCGGCCCGGGTCAGGGCGGGGAAGTGCGCGCGCTGGAAGGTGAAGAACTCGTCCGCGTCGACGGTTCCGCTGCTGTCGGTGTCGGCCACCTCCAGGAACGCCTCGGCCAGTTGGCCGAGCACCGCGCGGGCCGCCACCGGGTCGTCGGCCAGCGTGACCGTGGAGGCCATGAACTCGGCGCGCCCGAGCGTCTGTTGGCCGGCCGGCAGGTGGGGCAGGTGCACGTCGCGCCAGATCGCGGTGTAGGCGGCCACGATCCGGGCCTCGGCCGGCGAGCCGACCTTGTGCCCGAGCGAGCGGGCCACGGACTCCCCCATCAGCACGTGGTCGGCCTCGGTGAGTCTGCCGTCCCCGTCGGCGTCCAAGTGGTCGAACCCGTGCGCGATCTTCGCAGTGAGCAGCTCGTCGGACATCCCTGTTTTTCCTGACGCTCGGTCAACTGTGGTGCCACACAGGGTATCTGAGACTCGCGCGGGCACCACCCCCGGCCCGCCGACGGGTGCACGAACTGTTCCTGCTAGCCTGCGGCCATGATCGTGCGGGGGTTCGGCCGACGGCTCGCGGGGGCGCTGCCGCCCGCCGGGCCGCAGCGCGCCATGGTGCTGTCCAGCGTCGCCAACCGGATCGGCAACGGCCTGTTCAACAGTGCCTCGGCACTCTATTTCACCCGGGTCGTCCACCTGCCCGCGACGCAGGTCGGACTCGGGCTCACCGTGGCCGGCCTGGTCGGGCTGCTGGCCGGCGTCCCGGCCGGGTACCTGGCGGACCGGCGCGGGCCGCGCACCGTCATGCTGGTGACGCTGGCCGCCCAGACCCTGACCATGCTGGCCTTCCTGCTGATCCGCGACTGGTGGGCCTTCACCGTGGTCGCCGCGCTGGACACGCTGGCGCTGTCCGCCAACAACGCCGCGCGCGGCGCCGTCATCGCCCGGGTGGGCGGCGAGCAGCCGGCCGCGTTCCGGGCCCGGCTGCGGACCTTCGTCAACCTCGGCGTGGTGGTGGGCACGCTGGGCGCGGCCGTCGCGGTCCAGCGGGACACCCCCGGCGCCTACACCGCGCTGGTCCTCGGCAACGCGGCCAGCTACGTGGTCTGCGGGCTGCTGCTGTTGCGGGTGCCGGACTACCCGCCGCTGCCCCGCCCGCCGCGGCAGCGTGCCCGGGTGGCGGTGCTGGGCGACCGGCCGTTCCTCTGCTTCGCGGCGGTCAACGGGGCGATGGGGCTGCAGTACACCGTGGTCTCACTGGTGCTGCCGATCTGGATCGCCGCGCACACCCAGGCGCCGCGCTGGACGGTGGCGGCGGTCAACGCGGTCAACGCCGCGGCCTGCCTGGCGCTGCAGACCCGGATCGGCCGGCGGGTGGAGACGCCGGCGCAGGGCGGGCGGGCGCTGCGCCGGGCCGGCCTGCTCTTCCTGGCCAGCTGCCCGCTGCTGGCGCTCACCGCGCGGGTGCAGGCCTGGCCGGCGGCCGTGCTGCTGGTCGTCGCGATCGTGCTGCACAGCCTGGGCGAGGTCTACGAGTCGTCGGCGGGCTTCGCCCTCGGCTTCGGCCTGGCGCCCGAGCACGCGCAGGGCGAGTACCAGGGTCTGCTGGGCCTGGGCTTCGACCTGGGCCAGGCGATCGGGCCGGCGCTGCTGACCACGCTCTGCCTGGGCCTGGGCGAAGGCGGCTGGCTGGCGCTCGGCGTGGGCTTCGCGGTGCTGGGCGCCACCGGGCCGGCCCTGGCGGGCTGGGGGCTGCGGACCCGGCCCGATCCGCTGGCCCAACCCGCCTGACCGTTCCGGCGATCCACGGAGAGGTGTGTCGACGTGTCGGACCCCCACCCCCTGCTGGGGTACTTCCTGGCCGCGGCCGACGACGCGTTCCCGGCCGTGGACGGCGCGGTGACCGTGCTGCCGCCGCTGCCGGACGGACTGGAGTGCTCGGTCGCGTTCACCGGCCACGCGGTGCTGGCCACCGGCCTGACGCCCGCGCAGGTCGCGGCGGGCGGGGCGGACGGGTTCGGCGGCTCGCTGACCCCGGACTTCCTGCGGCTGCTGGCCGGCGAGCGGGGCTGGATCGGCGTGCTGGACGCCACCCTGGTCGCCCGCGGCACCGGCGGGGCGCCCGCGCTGCCCGAGCGGGCCGGCCTGGACGGGCACCACCGGGTGCGGCACGCCCGCGCGCTGCGCCGGGACGTCCGGGTGCACGGGGACGCGCGCGGCTTCGTCACCCTGGCGGCCGGGCTGGCCGGGCGCCCGGAGCTGGGCGTCGAGCTGGACGCCCCGGGCGCGGGCGCGCCGGGCCTGGGGCGGGGCCTGCTGCGCGACGCCCTCACCCTGGTCCCGGCCGGCGAGCCGGTCTTCGCGGCGGTCTCCCCGGGCAACGCGCGCTCGCTGCGGTCCTTCCTGGCCGCGGGGTTCCGCCCGATCGGCAGCGAGGTGATCCTCCGCCCGGACCGGTCCGGGCGGGCCCCGGCCTAGGGTCGCGGCCTAGGGTCGCGGCACGCCGATCGGGTTCGGCACCGGGACCACCTGGTCGTCGATCAGCCGGCGGCTCAGCGGCGCCGCCAGCTCGATCGCCCGGGCCACGCCCACCTCGCCGAGCAGCATCACCGGGTCCGCGGCGAGCCGGTCGGTGGCGGTCTCCAGGTCCCGGCGCAGGATCCCGCCCGACTTGGTGAGCCGCCCGGCCCGGTCCAGCAGCCCGCGCGCAACCAGTCGGCGGCGGGCCTGCTCCCACTCCTCCTCCGTCCAGCCCCGGGTCCGCCGGATCAGCTCGCCCGGCACGGCGCCGGTGGCGACGTGGGTGAGCCCGGCCTCCAGGCCGGACAGTCCCGCGTGGGTCACCGCGACCACGTGGCCGTCGCCGCGGTGCTCGCGCAGCACGGTGGCCGCCAGCCAGAGCCGGTCCAGCAGGTCGGTCGGCGGCTCCAGCCCGGCCCACCCGGCCGCGAGCGGCCGCCCCTCGAAGGCGCAGCCGCGCACCGCCAGCTCCAGCAGCTCCACCAGCTCGGGCACGCCCGACCGGTCGGCCGGCAGGGTGCGCTCCAGCGCCACCCGGACCGCGGCCTGCCGGGTCGCCAGCACCCGCTCCGGCGCGACCAGCTCCCAGGCGGCGGGCAGCGCGTACCCGACCTTGCGCGGCGCGAAGGCGAAGAACTGCGAGGCGGCCGCCGGACCGCCGAGACGCCCGAGCGGGGCGATCCGCCCGGCGAAGTACCCCATCCACCACCCCGTCAGGCCCACCGCGCGGGCCGCCTCGGCGGGCTCGGGGGTGAAGTAGACCAGCGCGTGCAGCGGCTCGACCGCCTCCCAGAAACGGCGGGCGAGGGTGGGGCTGGGCTGCATGGATCGGCACCTTTCGGCTGTCGGACGGCTTGTCGCCCCCCAGCGTGGACCTTGTCCGCCGGCCCGCGACAGTGCCAATCTGACCGAATGGACCAGGATCTCGGCTGGTGGGTGCGGGTCGCCCTGGACGGCTGGCGGCACCGCCGCGGCCCGCGCTACCGGCGCATCGCCGCCACCCTGGCCGAGGCCGCCGCCCGCCGGGTGGTCCGCCCGGGTGACCGGCTGCCGCCGGAGCGCCTGCTCGCCGACGCCCTCGCGGTCAGCCGGGGCACCGTGGTGCGGGCCTACCAGGAGCTGGCCGAGCAGCAGCTGGTCGAGCGGCGCCAGGGCTCCGGCACCTACCTGCGGCGACCGCCCGTCCCACCGCCCTCGACGGCTCCGCAGCCGCCGGCGCCGGACGTCGACCTGATCGATCTTTCGCTCCCGGTCCCCGGGAGCGCGGCGCACCTGCCCGCCGTCGGGGCGCTGCCCGCCCTGGACGGGTACGGGCACGGGGTGCACCCGGCGGGGCTGCCCGAGCTGCGGGAGGCGCTGGCGGAGCACCTGAGCTCGTGGCTGCGGCTGCCCACCGCCCCGGAGCAGCTGATCGTGACGGCCGGCAGCGGCCAGGCGCTCGCGCTGCTCGGTGCGGCGCTGCCGACGCCCGGGCGCCCGCTGCTCACGGGGTGCCCCGGGCGGCCCGGGCTGGCCGACCTGCTGCCCGGTCACCCGGCGGTCGGCCTGCCGCTGGGCCCGCAGGGGCAGCTGGACCTGGCCGCGGTGGACCGCGCCGCCCGCCGCGCGCCCGCCCCGGTCCTGCTGCTGGACGGCGCGGCGCACCAGGTGCCGCCGACCCGGCACGCCGAGCTGCTCGCCCTGCCCCGGCGGCACGGCGCGGTACTGGTGGAGGACCTCTCGCAGCCGACCGCCGGCCGGACTCCGCTCGCCGCCCTCGACCCCGGCGCGGTGGCCCTCGGCTCGCTCTCCGCCACCTTCTGGGCCGGACTGCGGATCGGCTGGCTGCGCGCCGAACCGGAGCTGCTGGAGCGGGTATTGGCACTGCGTCAGGACCTGGCGCCCGCCGTACCGGGCCAGTTGCTGGCCGTCGAGCTGCTCCGCGCCGCCGACCCGGGCTGGCACCGGCACCAGGAACGGACGCGCGCCGACCAACGGGCCCTGCTGGAAGGGGCGCTGGCCGAGCAGCTGCCCGGCTGGCGGGTGCACCCGGTCCCGGTCGGACTCGCGCTGCGGGTCCAGCTGCCGGTGACCGACGCCACCACCTTCGCCCACCTGGCCGCCACCCGGTTCGGCGTCCGCACCACCGCGGGGGCCGCCGCCTGCCTGGACGGGCGGCACCTGGCCGAACTGCGCCTCGGCTACGCCCGCTCCCCCGGCACCCTGCGCGCCGCCGTGGACCGCCTGCGCGCCGCCTGGCAGGAGCACACCCGCCAACTGGCCGCCAGCCCGTGAGAAAACGGGGCCGGCCCCTCCGCCAGGGAGGGGCCGGCCCGCAGGACGACTACCGGATCGGCTGCCGGACTAGTTCGGCGCCACCCAGAGCTGCGCCGGGGTCTGGTTGCAGTCCCAGATCTTCAACTGGGTCCCCGCGACGCCCGAGTTGACGTCCGCGCAGCGCCCGGTCAGCGGGTTCCACAGCGAGCCGTCGGTCGGGTCGTACTGCCACTGCTGGTTCCCGGTCCCGTTGCACTGGTAGAGCTGGATCAGGGTGCCGTTCGCGTTGACGCCGCCCGTGATGTCCATGCACTTGCCGTTGATGGTCAGGGTGCCGTTGGCCTGGAAGGTCCACTGCTGGGCGGTGGCGACACCGTCGCAGGTCCACACCTGGACCTTGGTGCCGTTGGCGGTACCGGAGTTGTTGTCGTCCAGGCACAGGTTCTTCGCCAGCGAGACCACCGTGCCGGTGGTCACCGCCGGGGTGCTGCGGGCGGCCGAGACCCAGCCCTGGGCGTTGGTGCCGTTGCAGTCGAAGATCTCCAACTGGACGCCGTTGGTCGTGCTGTCGTTCGGGTCGTCCAGGCAGCGGCCGGCGTTGTCGTTGTAGATCGAGCCGTCGTTGACGACCTCCCAGATCTGGTTGGCGGCACCGGTGCAGGTGGCCAGGTCGATCTTCGTGTCGTTCGCGGTGGCGGCGGTGCCGCCGGCGATGTCCAGGCACAGGTGGGTCGGCGAGACGCCGGCCCGGGTGGTGAGCTGGACGGTGCCGTCCGCCTCGAAGGTCCACTGGCTCGCACCGGCGGTGGCGCAGTCCCCGAGGACGACCGCGTTGCCGACCCCGCTGCCGGCCTGGGTGCCGTCGAACAGGCACTTGCCGGGCGTGGCCTCGTTGCTGATCTGTCCGGTCATCGGTGCCGGGACGTTGCCCCGGACCGCCGCCTGGCCCTGCGTCAGCGCCGTGGTGTAGACGGCGAGGTCGGACATCTGCCCGGTGAAGTACGAGGCCCGGGTGGTGCCGGCGGTGCCCGGCGCATTGGTCCAGGCGAGCGTGTTGAACACGCCGCCGCCCGCGAACAGCATGGTGCCGGCGTTGGTGAGCACGAAGTTGTTGGTGCCCACCACCGGGGTGTTGTTGTCGACGTAGAGCGTCTGGTTGTGGATCGCGCTGTCCACCGTCATGGTGACGGTGTGCCACTGGCCGTCGTTGACCTTGCCGGCCGAGACGATCGGCGAGATGGTCCCCGTGTTGAACTGGGCGTACAGGCGGCCGTCGGTGCCGATGTACATCAGCGGCGCGGCGGTGGTGCTCGGCGGGCTGGCGTCGGGCAGGCCGGCGCCGGTGGCGAGCAGGGCGCCGTTGGTGCCGGCGGCGGCCTGGAAGGAGAGCGAGACGGTCAGGCCCTGCAGCGGCTTGCCGGTCGGGTCCTGCAGCACGCCGCCCGCGCCGGTCGCCGGGACGTCCAGGTACCCGGAGCCGGAGTTGCCCTTGAACGAGGCGACCGCGCCGCGCAGTTGGTCGGTGCTCCAGCCGGCGGTGCCGACCGTGGTGGCGGTGGTGGAGCCGGTCCCGGTGTCCACCGCGCTGGTGCTGGAGCCGCTCGCGCCGTCGGTCAGCGGCCACTCGTGGGCCGGGGCCAGCAGGCTGTTGGTGTGCTCGGCGGTCAGCGTGGTGCCGTTGAGCACGTACGAGGTGGCGCTGCCACTGGTGCCGGCCCACAGCTCGGTGCTGCCGGCCGCGTTGATGTCGGCGGAGAACTGGGCGGGCACGGTGGTGGCGGTGAACGGGCTGGTCAGCGCCGTCCAGGTGGAGGCGGGGTCGCCGATCAGTCCGGCGGTGCTGGTCGTGGTCGCCGCGACCGCACCGGCGGCCCGGGTCGACTCCCAGATCTTGCCGGTCTGGGTGTTCAGCGCGAACAGCACGGTGTTGTTCGCGTTGCCGCCCGGCTGGGCGGTGGCGAGCAGGAAGTTGTTCCAGTCGCTGGCGCCGTCCGGCGAACTGGTCGGAGCCGACAGGGTGTAGAAACCGGAGTTGCCGTTGAAGCCGTGGTAGCCCTGGAACCCGGCGGTGCTGGAGTAGAGGTCGAGCGAGTAGCCGTTGGAGTCACCGGTGATGCCGATCAGGTCCGGCATGGTCGGCGTGGCGTTCAGGCTGGCGTTGCCGGCCGCGACCAGCTGGATCGGCGGGTTGCCGTTGGCGTCGCCCAGCCCCGCGGAGAGCGAGGCCTGGCCGGTGAAGGAGTTGAGCGGCTGGTTGGAGCCGGTGCCCAGGAGCAGCTTCACCTCGCCGGCGTAGCTGCTGCTCGGCGGGTAGGAGACCAGCACGTCCTGCACCCCGCGGCCGGTGAAGTCGCCGTGGGTGATCTGCGCGCCCGCCCAGTCGGCGGGGGTGGCGTTGATGCCGGTGCCGGTCGCGCCGATGTCGGTCGGCGGGTTGAGGGTGCCCGCGCCGTCGCTGGTGGCCAGCCACAGGCCCGGGTTGGTGGCGTTGCTGCCGACCGTCAGCAGGTCGGGCAGCGCCGCACCGGAGCCGTTCACCGCGCCGGTGATGTCACCGTCGGCGTACGGCGTGGCCGGCCGGGTCACGGTGAACTGCGCCGGGTACGGGTTGGCGCTCGGGTTGCCGCCGCTGGAGAGCGAGGTCACCGACAGCGTGTTGGGACCGATCGCGGTCAGCGGGAAGCTGATCGGGGTGCCCGCGCTGCCGGCCGTCACCTGCACCGGCGCGCCGCCGTTGACCTGGTAGCTGTACCTGGCCGGGGCGTTGCCGGTGCACGCCGTCGCCGGGGTCTGGGTGACCCCCTGGCACGGGTAGACGGTGGCCGTGCCGGTGCCGCCCAGCTGGTTCGTGGTGCTGGTCACCACCGCGTACGGGGCGCTGGGCGCGGTCGGGTTGTAGGTGAACGCGCACGGGCTGCCGGCGCTGCCCAGGCCCGTCGCCGGGCTGTTCAGCCCCTTCGGGTCGGTGGCCTGGGCGTACCAGCTGAACGCGCCGCCACTCGGGGCCCACCCCTTCAGCAGGTTCCGGGACAGCGTGATCTGGCTGATGCCGCCGGAGGCGCCGCTGGGCGAGGTGGGTGCGCCGTTCAGGCCGGTGCCGGTGTCGTAGACCGTGGTGCTGCCGTACTTGACCACGAACCTGGTGGTCAGCGTGTCGCCGTCGGGGTCGCTCGGCACCGTGCTCAGGGTCAGGTCGTCGTTGCCGACCACGGTCCGGGCGGCCACGGTGTTGCAGGCGCCGCCGGGCGAGGCGGCCGGGTACTGCGGCAGCGTCGGGTAGCGGTCGTAGGTGGTCGACATGGTGAAGTTCTTGCCGAACTCGCGCCAGCCGTTGGCGTCGTCCTCCTCGGCCCGCAGGCCGAAGGTCAGGTTGGTGACGCCGCGGCCGCTCAGCTTCGAGCTCATCCAGCTGGTGATGTCGAAGCCCACGCCGGTCTTCAGGGCGGCCGAGCAGTCGGTGCCCCAGCCGCTGGGCTGGGAGCCGATCTGGCTCAGCCAGGTGCCCGAGCTGGAGGCCCAGGTCCAGTCCGGGGAGGACGGGATGGCGCCGGTCCACCACAGGTCGGTGTTGGCGGTGGCGCAGCCGGAGGCGCTGTTCTCGGTGAGCGGGAAGCCGATCGTCGACGTGTAGATCTTCGCGCCCCACAGCGCGGAGTCGATGCCCACGTTGACGAAGGAGCGGGCCTTGAAGATCGGGCCCCAGCCCTGGTAGTCCATGTAGCCGACCGGCAGGTCGTCGGTGGAGTTCCCGACGCTGGAGTTGTCGGACACGCCGATGAAGTGGCTGGGGCCGGCCGGGCCGACCGCCGGGTCGATGAACTCCGGGAAGACCGCGTGCGGGTCGGTGAGCAGGCCCTGGTCCGGGACCAGGCTCAGGGTGCCGTCCACGGTGGCGGGGGCGCCGGCGCCGCCGTCGCCCTGGGCGCGCACCAGCGGGGCGGCCTGCTGGGAGGCGGTGGCGCGCATCTGGCGGACGTGCGCGCCGTGGGCCGGGCCGGCCGCGGTGGAGGTGGTGCGGCCGTCGTTGGCCGAGTCCCACATCCGCGGTGCGGAGGCCGCGTACAGCTCGGCCCCTCGGGGGCCGGTCCGGGCGGTCAGGCCGCCGGCCGCATCGGTGCTGACGGTCAGTCCGGTGGCGTGGGTGGCCAGCGTGAGGGTCGCCAGGCGCGGGTCGGCGGCGGCCTTGGCGTTCTTCACCACCAGGACGTCGCGGAAGCCGCCCAGGTCGGTCGCGGTGACCTGCAGGTCGACGTCCGGGATCACCCCGGCGTAGGTGGCCGTGTCGCCGGCCACGGTGGGCACGGGCAGCGCGGTGGGCCAGTCGAAGGCCAGCGTGCGGCCCTGGGTGGTCAGCTGGACCAGCGGGCCGGAGCCGCCGCCGGACAGCCGGACCCGGTCGGTGGCGACCTTGGGCGACAGCGTGCCGTCCTGGTTGCGGGTCAGTCGGGCGTCCAGGTCGGTCCAGCTGCCGTTGACCTTGGTGCGACTCGGCAGACCGGTCTGGGTGAGCGTCAGGTGCCCGGACGGATCGGCCGTCAGCTGCGAGGTCTCGGTGGTCAGCTCGTCCACCACCACCGGCTTGCCGGCCGCCTTCGCGCCGGCCTGGGCCTTGCCGATGGCCGCCGCGCGGGCCGGGTCGCCCTGGTCGGCCGGCTTGGCCGCGGTCGACGCGGGCGCCGGCGCCGGGCTCGGGGTGCTGCCCGCGGCGGCCAGCGCGACGGGGGCCGCGACCATCGTGAGAGCGGCGGCCGTGGCAGTCGCCACAGCCGCCGCGAGCAGCGCCGGAACGCGCCGAGAGAATTCTGTTCGCCTACCGTTAACCTGGAATTCTCTATTGCTTCCCGATGAATCGGATCTACGCGCACTCACGTTATCTGGATCCCCCTCTGGACTGACCACGGTTGCGTCGACCGGCAATTGAAGGGAAGGTTCCGGGGTCGCGTCAATAGTGATGATCATCACAGCGAACTTCTGGTTCCGGTGCCGAGGATCGACTTTCCCCAGAGGCCGGACGTGTGCAACCGTACGTCCCGCTCGATGACCCTGACGCCTGGTCAGGAGCCCTGCCCCGGCGCGGGTCAACCTAGACGGGGAGTTTTCTGTCCATGCGTAAATGGGGCCGTACCCATCGGCTCAGGCAAAGCCTGGCAAAATTCGCGGCGCGATCTCGACCATTCTGTGCACTGATCGCCATGTCGATCGTGGGGCCGCTCATAGCGATCGGCAACTGGATGCTGGTCGAGCACGCCGGCGTGCCCGGAATGCCGGGTGCCCATGCGGTGAAGAATGTGCGTGCGCTGTCCTACGGAAAGCCCGCGAAGCCCGACGACGGCGCGAAGACGCCGTTCCACGCCAGCGCCGTGCACTGGCCCGCGCCGGCGAACGGTACGGTGACGGTCGGCGGCACGGTCACCGCCGCCTCCACCGGCAGCGCCGGCCGCGCGAAGGTCGCCGGCACTCCGGTCTGGGCCCAGGCCGTCGCCGGCGGGCAGCCGCCGCAGCAGGTGGCGGTCCAGGTGGCCGGGCAGGACGCGGCCGCCAAGGCGGGCGTCCACGGCGTGCTGTTCACCGCCACCCCGGGCCAGGGCGACCAGAAGGTGCGGATCGGTGTCGACTACACCGCGTTCGCCCAGGCCTACGGCGGCAACTACGCCCAGGCGCTGCACCTGGTGCAACTGCCCGCCTGTGCGCTGACCACGCCTGACGTGCCGTCCTGCCGCGTGCAGACCGCACTGCCGGAGGCGGGCAACGACGCCGCCTCGAAGAGCGTCTACGCCACGCTGGACCCGGCCGCCGCGCCGAGCACCCCGGCGCACGGGGTGAGCCCGGCCGGCTACGCGCAGCAGGCCTCGTACGCCACGCCGGCCGCGGCCGGCAGTGCGGCGATGGTGCTGGCCGCCACCGCGAGCTCCAGCAGCGGCGACGGGGGCGGCGCGGGCGGCAGCTACGGGGCCACCACGCTCTCCCCGTCCGGCTCGTGGAGCGCCGGCGGGTCGACCGGCTCGTTCACCTACAGCTACCCGCTGCAGGTCCCGCCGGCCGCCTCGGACCTGGCGCCGGGCCTGGCCCTGTCCTACAGCTCCGCCTCGGTCGACGGCCAGACCGCCTCCACCCAGGCGCAGGCCAACTGGCTGGGCGACGGCTGGTCCACCCCGCTCTCGTACGTCGAGCAGTCGTTCAAGACCTGCGCCGACTCCCCCGAGGGCACCGCCTCTCCGCAGGCGACCCAGGACGAGTGCTACGACGGCCCGGTGCTGACCCTGTCGCTGGACGGCACCTCGACCCAGCTGGTCTACGACGGCAAGAACTACGTGCCGGCCAACGCCAACGGCGACGTGGTGCAGCGCATCACCGGTGCCAACAACGGCTCCGGCACCCACGACCAGGACTACTGGCAGGTCACCGACCGCACCGGCAAGGTCTTCCAGTTCGGCCGCAACCAGCTGCCCGGCTGGAGCTCGGGCAAGCCGACCACCAACTCGGTGGACACCCAGCCGGTCTACTCCGCGCACTCCGGCGACCCCTGCTACAACGCCACCTGGACCAACTCCTGGTGCACCATGGCGTTCCGCTGGAACCTGGACTACGTCACCGACGTGCACGGCAACGCGATGGCGTACTACTACAAGCAGGACACCAACGGGTACGCCCAGAACGCCAAGACCAGCAGCGCCGCCTCCTACGTGCGCGACTCGCACCTGGACCACATCGACTACGGCTTCAGCGACCCGAACGCCTACGCGACGAACGGCGGCCACGCGGCCAACCAGGTGGTCTTCACCACCGGTGACCGCTGCGCCACCCCCACCCCGTGCGGCCCGCTGAACAGCACCAATGCGCCCAACTGGCCGGACGTGCCGCAGTACTTGGCCTGCACGGTCGGTTCCTCCTGCCAGATCAGCAGCCCGTCGCGGTTCTCCACCGTCCGGCTGACCGGCATCACCACCCAGCAGTGGAACGGCACCGCCTACCAGCCGGTGGACTCCTGGGCGTTCGACAACGCGACGATGCCCGCCACCGGTGACAACACCTCACCGACCCTGTGGCTGGCCTCGATCACCCGCACCGGCCAGGACACCACCGCGGGCGGCGCGGCGGCCTCGCTCCCGGCGATGACCTTCACCGCCACCACCCAGGTGCTGCCCAACCGCGCGGACACCACCCAGTGGTCGCTGCCGCCGATGCTGCGCCACCGGATCGGCACCGTCACCACCGAGACCGGTTCGCAGATCTCGGTGACCTACGGTCAGAGCGACCCCTGCACCGCCCCGGTCACCATCGCGCCGGCGAGCAACACCTCGGACTGCTACCCGATCTACTGGACCCCGCCGGGCGACGGCTCGCAGTACCTGGACTGGTTCAACAAGTGGCTGGTCACCCAGGTCACCCAGTCCGACCCGACCGGCGGCGCGCCGACCATGAGCTCCTCGTACAAGTACCTGGACGGCGCCGCCTGGGCCTACGACGACAGCGAGCTGGCCAAGGCCAAGTACCGCACCTACAGCCAGTTCCGCGGCTACGGCCACACCCAGACCTTCACCGGCCAGGGCAACGACGCGCTCACCGAGGGCGAGGTCTACTACTACCGCGGCATGTCGCACAACAACGGCGCGCCCGCGCTGCTGCTCACCGACTCCCAGGGCGGTAAGCACGAGGACCTGGGCCAGTTGGCCGGTTCGGTGCTGGAGAGCGTCAGCTACGACTACCGGGGCAGCTCGATCGAGGGCTCCTCGATCTACTCGTACTGGGTCTCGCCGGCCCTCGCCACTCGCAGCCGGTCCAACGTCGGACTGCCCGACCTGACCGCCAACGCCATGGCCCAGGTGGAGACCTGGACGCGCGGCGCGCTCACCGACCCGACCACCCACCAGGTCACCTGGCGCACCACCGAGACCGACAACTCCTACGACACCAACGCCACTTCGCCCACCTTCGGCCTGCCGCTGGTGCAGTTCGCGCACGGCGACCTGGCCGACCCGACCCAGCAGCGCTGCACCACCACCAAGTACACCGCCCCGAACACCTCTGCCAACCTGACCGACCTGGTCAGCGAGGTCGAGACGGATGCGCTGGCCTGTGGCGGCAGCAACCCGGGCGGTGCCTCGGTGCCCGGCACCGGACAGGTGAACGCGCTGACCGCGCCGGCCACCGTCAACCGTCCCGGTGACGTGGTCTCCGACGCGCAGACGTTCTACGACAACCCGGGCCTGGCGGCCAGTTGGCCGCAGCCGGCGGACAGCACGGTCGCCGGGATGCTGGGCCAGGCGCCGGTGCACGGAAACGTGTCCGAGGAGCGGGTGCGCAGCTCCTACACCGGCAGCTCGCAGTGGCAGGTCTCCTCGGCCACCGTGTACGACGACGACTCGACCACCAACTTCTACCCGGTCGGGCTCGGGCGGGCCACCGACACGTACGACGGGATGGGCCACAAGACCCACTCCGACTACACCGTCAGCTCCGCCAACGGGCTGACCACCGGCGTCACCACCACCAACCCGCTGAACCAGGTCACGGCGACGACCATCAACACGGCGCGCGGCCTGCCGCTCACCACCACCGATGAGAACACCTGGGCCAACAACGTCAAGAACAAGACCAGCAAGGTCACCACGACGCTGCAGCACGACGGGCTCGGGCGCACCATAGCGGTCTGGACCAACGAGCGCCCGACCACGGCGCCCGCCAACTCCAAGTACACGTACCAGATCAGCAACACCGCGCCGACCGTGGTCACCACCCAGACGATGAACGACTCGCTGGGCTACATCACCTCCACGGGCATCTTCGACGCGCTGATGCGCCAGCGGCAGACCCAGCGGGAGACCCCGCAGGGCGGCCGGATGGTCACCGACAACTTCTACGACACCCACGGGTGGCTGTGGAAGGCCAACGGCGACTACTGGGACCCGGCGACGACTCCCAACAGCACCCTGGTCAGCGACGGCACCAAGCCCAACGTCACCGACGCCACCATGCCCAGCCAGACGGTGACCGCCTTCGACGGCCACGGCCGCCCGGTGCTGGCCACCTCCTACGGGATGGGCCAGGTCAAGGAACAGACCGCCACCCAGTACGACATCCTGGCCGCCGGCGGTGGGGACAAGACCGTCTCCGCGCAGCTCGACCCGGTCACCAACCAGCCGTTCACCGGCTCCCCGGTCCGGGCCAAGGTCGAGGACGCGCTGGGCCGCACCACCGAGCTGGACGACTACACCACGCTGCCCAGCGTGGCGATCACCCAGCCGACCGGTACCGTGCCGGTCACCACGGTCGCCTTCAGCGGTGGCAGTACCACCGCGAGCAACGGCAACCAGCAGGTGATCCAGTACGGCTACGACAACCTCGGCCGCCAGAACGACGTGCACAACCTGGCCGTGGACCAGCACTGGCGCACCACCTACAACATGCTGGGCCAGACGCTGACCAAGCAGGACCCGGACGCCGGCACGACCAGCAACATGCTGTACGACGCCGCCGGCCACCTGCTGCAGAGCACCGACGCCAACACCAACACGCTCTCCTACACCTTCGACCAACTGGGCCGCAAGACAGCGGAGTTCGCCGCACCGGTGAGCGGCCAGACGCCGGCCGCCCAGACCGCGGCCTGGTACTACGACAACAGCAACGCCGTGGCCGGGGTGAACAACCCGATCGGCCACCTGACCACCTCGATCGCCTTCGGCACCGGCGGCAACACGGCCGGCGCCCCGCAGTACACCACCCAGGTAAAGAGCTACAACGTGTTCGGCGAGGCCACCGGCCAGACCGTCACCATCCCCTCGACCGAGGGTGCGCTGGCGGGCAGCTACGCCTACACCCAGCTGTACACGGCCAACACCGGCCTGCCCACCACCCAGATCTACCCGGCCACCCCGAACGGCTCACTGCCGCAGGAGGGCGTGACCACCGGCTACAAGAGCAAGCTCGACCTGCCGGCCTCGCTGACCGGTTCGGTCCAGTACTCGGTGGACACCAGCTACACCGCCTACGCCCAGGTCGGCCAGATCGAGTTGGGCACCAACTCCGTCAACGCCTACCTGAGCAACACCTACGACCCGCACACCGGTGCGCTGACCGACACCAAGCTGGCGAACACCAACGTCTCCGCGACCCCGATCGACGAGACCAGCTACCAGTACGACGCGGCGGGCAACCCGGTCAGCCAGACCGAGGTCCGCGGCGGCTCCACCACCGAGACCCAGTGCTTCGGGTACGACACCCTGGACCGGCTGCACCAGGCCTGGACCACCGCGTCGCCCGCGAGCAGCTGCGGCACCGACCCGTCGACCAACGCCGGCGCGAACGTCGCCTCCGGCACCGGCGGGGCGTACTGGACTAGTTGGCAGCTCGACCCGCTGGGCCGGCGCTCCACCGAGACCGACCACGGCCTCGGCGGCGCGGCGGACAGCACCACCAACTACGTCTACAACTACAGCGGCAACGGCGCCGTGCAGCCGGACGCGCTCACCTCGGCGACCACCACCAGTGGCCCCGGCACGACGAGTTCGACCAGCTTCGCGTTCGACGCGGTGGGCAACAACACCCAGCGGGTCACCACGGTCGGCAACCAGGCGACCACCACCAACCTGAGCTGGACCCCGCAGAACAAGCTGTCGGCGGTCAACCCGACCACCGGTGGCCCGAGTTACGTCTACGACGCCGACGGCAGCCTGCTGCTGCAGAAGGACCCGGGACAGACGGTCCTCTACCTGCCCGGCGAGCAGCTCACCCTGTCGAGCGGGGCGGTCTCCACCACCCGGTTCTACTCGGTGCCGGGCGGCGGGCTGGCGGTGCGCACCAGTGCCACCAGCTACTCGTTCCAGACCGGCGACCAGCACGGCACGGTGGGCCTGACCATCGACCCGGCCTTCGGCACCCCGGTGTGGCGCCAGCAGACCCCGTACGGCGCCCCGCGCGGCACCGCGCCGAGCAGCTGGCCGGACAACCTGGGCTTCCTCAACAAGGCCCGGGACACCAGCACCGGCCTGACCATGGTCGGAGCCCGTTGGTACGACCCGGCACTCGGTCAGTTCGCCTCGCTGGACCCGGTGTTCGAAGCCACCGACGCCCAGCAGCAGAACGGCTACGGGTACGCGGGCGAGAACCCGGTCACCGGGAGCGACCCGACCGGTCTGGCGCGCAGTTGCCACGACGACACCCCGGACAGCTGCAGCCCCCAGCCCGACAACCCGGACGGCAGCTGCACGCCGAACCAGGAGTGCACCGGGGACACCATCATGGGTCAGGGCGGGAAGGACAACGGGCCGTCCGGCTACAACCCGGCCCCCATTCCGCCGCCGCCCCCGCCCGTCAAGCACGCCCCGTGCGACTGGCTCTGCTCCGGCCTCGGCTGGGTGAAGAAGCACGCCGCGCCGATCGTCGCCACAGTCGCGGCCGCCGCGGTGGGCGGGGTCTGCCTGGCCGCCACCGGCGGCGCCGGCTCGATCGCCTGCGCGGCGGCGGCAGGTGCCGTCTACAACGTGACCGACTACGCGATGAGCACGCCGATGAGCCAGTGGAGTGCCGGCTCGATGCTCAAAACCGCGGTGGAGGGCGCGGTCATCGGCGCCGCCTGTGAATTCGGGCTGGGACTGGTGGCCGCTGTCGCCAGACCCCTGCTCCGACCGCTGGGCCGGCTGGCCGCTCCCCTGGCCAGGAGCGTTGCCGAACGCGCGGGGCCGGCCGCCGAAAGCCTGCTGGGTCTGGCCAAGAGCATCGGTAACTCGACCAAGAACTTCTGCTTCGTGGCCGGCACCAAGGTGGCCGTCGAGGGCGGCTCGAAGAACATCGAGGACATCAAGGTCGGCGACAAGGTGTGGTCCGCGGACCCGGTCACCGGCAAGCGGGTCCTGAAGACCGTCACCCAGCTGTTCCAGCACCAGGCTGCATCCCTGGTCGTCCTCACCCTGGCCGGCCACCAGATCAAGGTCACTCCGAACCACGAAGTGTGGGTCGCCGACCGCGGCTGGATCGAGGCGGGCCAGGTCAAGCCCGGCGACCACATGCTCGGGTTCGACGGCACCCCGGTCCGGGTGGACTCGGTCGGCGCGGAGGACCAGCCGACCACGGTCTACAACTTCGAGGTGGCGGACACCCACACGTACTTCGTGCTGGCGGGTGACGAGCCGGTGCTGGTGCACAATATCTGTGGGAAATCGATCCCCGCAGAGATTGTCACGAACCTCAAGGAGGTGAAGGCTCCCATTCCCCTGAAGCCCTCCAAGGCCCTGCAGGCGTGGGAGGACTTCCTCGGAGAAGGCCCGTACACGAATATCCATCCTCGTACCGGCCTGCCGGATCCTGACCGGCTCGTCTCAGCGGACGGCCTTCGCAGCATCCGTATGGGAGAGCACGAGATGGGCAGCAAGCCCACCATGTTCCACTTCCACATGGAAACCTGGGACTTCATTTCCCCGACCAATGAGTGGGTAGTGGGCAACACGATGGTTCGCGTTCCATTGGGGCTGAGGTAATGAGGGTAGAAGTCACTCGGATTCTCGATGCCTCGGAAGGTCTCGTCTCCTTCCGCTGCGCACTCGGACACGCCACTGCCCGCTGGGCCGGCTCCACCCCCCTCCAGCTCGGTGAGTTCGACGTCGAGTTCGACATCCCGGAGGAGATCACCCGGTGGATCGTCCTCACCGATCCCGCTCCCGGTTCGATCGCGGGGGACGTCGAGGAGGAGACGGGTGTCTCCCTCACGGGAACCGTCGTCGATGTCGGCGAAGGAGACGATCCGGTGGTGTCGATCAGGCTTGGATCCGACATCGTCATGATCGAAGCGCCGGATCGAAAGTGGGACGTCACTCCTGGGGACGGCGTCTCCATGCAGGTCCCCGTCATCCGGATGTATCCGTACTTCCTCTGACGGCACGGGTCCCGAGCTGACATGAGCGTGGACCCGGCCGCGGTACGGAAGTTCTGATACAGGTCACGAGTGAGGGCGTCTCCCGAGCGTGTTCGGG
>NZ_JBHYKG010000118.1:0-24524 GCF_042741245.1 Kitasatospora sp. NPDC058965 | reverse complement strand
GTGCGGGACTTCATGGCGCTGCCGCTGACCGGGCGGGGCCGGTCAGTTCGCGGGCACCCAGGCCCGCCCCCAGGGCCAGGTAGCCGACCAGCACCGTGCTGCCGCCCACCAGGATCGACAGCGGTGCCGGGCCGACCGCGCGGGCCGCCAGGGTGCCCGCGGCGGCCGCGCCGACGGCCGCCAGCACCAGCCGGGCCTGGCCCGCCAGCACCTGCCGGGTGCGCAGCGCGATGCCGCGCAGGGCCAGGCCGCGCAGCAGCAGGACCGCGGTGGTGCTGATGCCGGCCGCGTTGCCGGCCGCCAGGCCGAGCGCGCCGAACCGCTGGGTGGTCGAGATCCCGACCAGGGTGGTGACCACCAGGCCCAGCGCCATCGCCGCCACCGGGTACCAGTCCAGCAGCCGGTCGGCGGTCGCCACCGGGCGCGGGTCGTCGGTGCGGCGCACCGCGGGGCGCATCGAGAAGAACGGGCGGACCATCACGCCGATCAGCGCCTGGGCCAGCAGGCCGAAGCTGTAGACCTGGATCACCTGGGCCGTCGCCGCCGTGTCGGCCGGCGAGAAGGCGCCGCGCTGGAAGAGCACCGAGACCACGGCGGGCGCGCAGGAGAACAGGAAGGCCATGCCGGCCAGCACCACCGCGGCGGCCTGGCCGAGGTCCTTCTCCACCCGGTCCCGGGCCGCCACCAGGTCGCCGGCCGCCAGTGCCCGGGCCACCAGCGGGAAGGTCACGGTGCAGATCAGGATCGCCGTGGTCATCGCCAACTGGGAGACCTTGGCGGCGTAGTTGAGGTGCGAGATGGTCCCGGCCGGCAGCGCGGAGCCGAGGTAGCGCTCGATGAAGACCTGGGACTGCCGGGTCAGGGTGAAGGCGGCCACCGGCAGCAGCGCCAGCGGGCTGAGCCGCAGCCCGCGCGGACCGCGCCGGGGCCGGTACCGGCCGCGCCGCCCGTCGCGCAGCGCCCGGCCGAACGGGTCGATCAGCACGCCGGCCATCAGCAGCGAGCCGAAGGCCACCCCGAGCGCCGCCGCCCGCACCCCGAGCAAGAAGTGACAGGCCGTCAGCACGGCCAGGATGCCGAGGTTGTAGGCCACGTAGATGACCGCCGGAGCGGTGAACCGGTGGTGCGCGCGCAGCGCGGCGCCCAGGTAGCCGGCCACCCCGAACGGCAGGATGGTGACCGCGGTGATCCTGGTGCAGCCGATCGCGAGCGCCGGATCGGCCAGCCCGGGCGCCAGGGTGTGCACCAACTGCGGCGCCCAGAGCATGGTGGCCCCGGACAGCGCGCACAGTCCGGCCAGCAGCCAGGGCAGCGTGGCCCTGGTCAGCTGCCGGACCGGATCGGGGCCTGCGGGCCGCTCCTCGCGCAGCACCAGGGCCAGGCTGAAGGCCGGGACCATCAGGAACGCCATCGCGTCCTCGATCAGCAGCGGCGCCGCCGTCTCCGGCACGGTCCAGGACACCAGGAACGCGTCGGTGCCCTCGTCGGCGCCGAAGAACCGGGCCAGCAGCAGGTCGCGCAGCAGGCCGAGGGCCGAGCCGGCCGCGCTGAGCACCGCGGTGATGCCGAAGGCCTTGGCCAGGAAGGAGCGTTGCCGCTCCTCCACCGGGGGGACCACCGGCAGGCTCTCGGTGGCGGTCACGGCGCCTCCCCGGCCGGCAGCGCCCACCAGGTCGCCACGCCGAGGATCACCGAGGTGAGCACCGTGGTGGTGCCCCCGATGTCCGCGTAGAGGAAGTCCACCAGCACCCAGCAGAGCAGGCCCAGTGCGGCCGGCCCGGCGCTCCCCGGCCGGCGCGCCGCGCCGATCAGCAGGGCCAGGAAGAAGCCCAGGTAGGCCACCGCACCGACCAGCCCCTGCTCGCTCAGCACCAGGAAGTACATGTTGTGCGGGGAGAGCAGCGGCTCGCGGGTGAAGCCGATGGTCGAGTCGGCGGCGTCGCTGCCGGAGGAGAGCCGCAGCGGGGCGTGCGAGTCGCGCAGCTGCTGGAAGCTCTTGGGCCCGGCACCGGTGACCGGGTGGTCGGCCCAGATCGCCCGGGCCGTGGTCCACAGGTCGTAGCGGTCGCTGACCGAGTGGTCCTCGTTGCCGCCGGAGACCGAGCCGATGCTGTCCAGCCGCTCGGTCACCCCGCCGCCGCCCAGGCCCAGGCCGCCGATCGCGACCACCGCGGCGGCCGCCCCGAGCCCGGCCCAGCGCAGCGCCAGCCGCAGGTCCGCCTTGACCAGCAGGGCGGTGACGCCGACCGCGGTGGCGATCCAGCTGCCCCGGCTGAACGAGACGGCCAGCGGGAAGGCCAGGAACGCGGCGGCGGCCAGCAGGCCGCGCCGGGCCCAGCTGCCCGGGCGTTCGGCCAGACCCAGCGCCAGCGCCGCCAGCAGGCCGAAGCTGACCACGCCGGACATCGCCATCACGTCCAGCGCGCCGAAGGTGCCGACCGCGCGGATCGGCTCCCCGGTGTAGGAGGCGCCGGTCCCGGTCAGGTACTGGTCGGCGCCGACCGCCCCCTCGATCAGCGCGGCCAGCACGAAGGCGCCGAGCACCAGGCGCAGGTCGGTGCGGTCGCGCAGCGCGGCCACCACCGCGACCGGGACCAGCACGAAGATCTGCACCAGCCGGACGAACCCGGTCTGGCTGGTGGACGGGTCGATCGAGGTCACGGTGGCCGCCGCGGCCGCCACCGTGACGGCGCCCAGCAGCAGCGCGGCCGTTCGGCCGACGGCCGGGCGCCGGCCGCGCAGCAGGTCCAGCGCGAGCACCCCGACCAGGGCCAGCGAGGCCAGGTCGGCGGCGGTGACGTGGACCGCGGCGGCCACGTCCTTCTCGCCGGTGGGCACGCAGACCAGCAGGACGGTGGCCGCGGCCAGCAGGCTCGGGCGGCGCAGCAGCGCGGTCTGCCACCGGGTCAGCCGTAATCCGGCGGCGGGCAGGGAGAGTGCCACCTCGGTCAGCTCCCGTCCGGTCGGAGCATCAGGGCCGCGGTGCGCAGCAGGATCTTGACGTCCTGCCACAGGCTCCAGCTCTCGATGTAGCGGTTGTCGAAGCGGGCCCGGTCCTCGATCGAGGTGTCCCCGCGCAGCCCGTTGACCTGGGCCAGGCCGGTCAGCCCGACCGGGACCCGATGCCGGTCGGCGTACTCCGGGTAGGCCTGGCCGAACCGCATCACGAAGTACGGGCGCTCGGGGCGCGGGCCGACCAGGGTCATGTCGCCGCGCAGCACGTTCCACAGCTGCGGCAGCTCGTCCAGCGAGCTGCGGCGCATCAGGTGGCCGATCCGGCTCATCCGGTGGTCCTGGGAGATGTTCCAGTGGGTGGCCGACTCGTGCTCGTTGGCCGGGCGCAGGGTGCGGAACTTCAGCACGGTGAAGACCCGGCCGTCCAGTCCGGTGCGCTGCTGGCGGAAGAGCACGCCGCGGCCGGTGTCCAGCCGCACCGCCAGCGCGCAGGCGCCCAGCAGCGGGGAGGCCAGCAGCAGGGCGAGGGCCGCGGCGGCGATGTCGGTGAGGCGCTTGAGCGCCCAGCCGGGCCGGCGCATCGCGGGGTGCGGCAGCCGCAGGCAGGGGTAGCCCCACAGGTGGTCGGCGGTGCGGGCGAGGCCGGGTCCGAGGGCGGCGTGCTCGCGCAGCGCCGGGACCAGCCAGACCTGGCAGCCGAGCCGGGCGGCCTCGCGCATGGTGCGGGCGGTCTCCTGCTCGTCGGTGGCGCCGGCCACCGCGATCAGGCGGCGCACGCCGTGCCGGCGGATCGCCCGGCCGAGCATCTCCCGCCCGCCGAGCACCGGGACGGGGGTGTCGCTGAGCAGGGCGGGGGCCGCGTCCAGGTAGCCGATCGGGCGCATGCCGTACTCGGGGCGCTCCAGCAGGGTGCGGGCGATCCGCCGGCCCAGCTCGCCGGCGCCCAGCAGCAGCACCGGGATCGGGCGGCGGCGGCGGATCCGGCGCAGCAGGGCGTACGTCACGGTGCGCCCGAGCAGGGCGACGGTGATCTGGGTGGTGAGCAGGGCCAGCAGGTGCGGCCAGTCGGCGGCGCCGCAGGACGGCCAGGCGGCGGGCAGCACGCCGGCCAGGGTGACCGCGACCGCCAGTGCGACGGTGGCCCGGCCGGCCAGCGCCGGCAGCTCGTCGAGCGCGGACGGGGTCATCCGGGTCCGGTAGAGGCCGGCGGCCAGGTGCAGCGGGAGCAGGATCGGCAGGACGGCGGCGGCGGTGCTCAGCGGGTGGACGGGCCCGGTGGTGCAGAGCGCGGCGGCGGTCCCGGTGGCCAGCAGGTCGACCACGAGCAGCCCGACCGGCAGCGCGACGCGCGAGCGCAGGCCCCGGCGGTGGCGGCCCAGGTGCCCGGCGGAACGACCCTGGGACGGCCTGGGCCGCTCCAGCACCTCGGTCGCGAACCGCCGGGCGTCCGCCGCGGGTCGCCCGGGCCGCGGCACGCTCTCGTGGTCAATGGTCATCGGTGCACGAACTCCCCTGCTCTGTGACCGGAACTTCCCGGTACCGGGTGTGCCCACCTGGTCATCGTCCCTCATCGCTTCGGCGAAATTCTGGAAGGAAGCAGGCGAATTCAGACATTACCGAACGTGGGCTGCGCCGCAGGGAGTTGACTTGCCATTTCATTCCACCCGCCCATTAATATGAATTTCCGACCTTTATTCGGACGAGGCTCGGCCGACCCGGCAGTCGGACGGCCGCCGGGGCCGAACCGGGCGGAATATCATGCGTTTCACTGTCTGAGAACGATCAGATCCGCGCGGGGACACGGGGAGTCGACTGGCCCTCGCTTGTTGACTTCTGGTACAGCTCGGCGACCCGATCGACCACGCCGCGGATGTCGTGACGCTCCGTCACCCACTGCCGGGCCGCCGTCCCGCGCCGGGCGCAGTCCATCGGGTCGGCCAGCGCGCCGGCCAGCGCCGCCGCCAGCGCGGCCGGGTCCTCGACCGGCACCAGCGCGAACTCCCGGTCGGCGAGGGGCAACTGCTCGCGGGCGCCGGGCACGTCGGACAGCAGCACCGGGCGGGCCATCGCCATCGCCTCCAGCGGGGCCAGCGCCATCCCTTCCCAGCGCGACGGGAGCACCACCAGGTCGGCCGCCGCCAGCCAGGGCCGCGGGTCCGGCACGTCGCCGGTCAGCCGCACCCGGTAGGGCTCCGGCAGTGTCCGCACCCGGTCCTGGAGGGCGGCCTGGTCGGGCCCGCCGCCGACCAGCGCCAGCCGTGCGGTCGGCACCCGGCGCAGCACGGTCGGCCAGGCAGCGAGCAGCAGGTCCTGCCCCTTCTGCCGGCACAGCCGCCCGACGCAGACCGCCAGCGGCTCGGACAGGTCCAGGCCGAGCGAGAGCCGGGCGGCCCGGCGCTCGGCGGGCGCGTAGTGCCGCAGGTCCACCCCGTTGGGCACCACGGTGTAGTCGGCCGCGATCCCGGCCGCCTCGCCGTCCGCGCGCTCCTGCTCGCTGACGCAGAGCACCGCGCTGGACCAGCGGGTGGCGTACTGCTCCCAGCGGACGCCGGCGGTGGCGAGGGCGCCGGTGGCGGCGGCGAAGGACCAGGCGTGCGGTTGGAAGACGGTGGGCAGCCGCCCGCGCACCGCGAGCCGGCCGGCCAGGCCCGCCTTGGAGCTGTGCAGGTGGACCAGGTCCGGCGCGGCCTGCCGGACCAGCCGGCGCAGCCGCGCGGTCTCGGCGGCCACGCTCGGGCCGGGCGAGCGGCGGGCCTCCCACTCCAACAGCTCGGCCCCCGCCGCGGCTGCGGCGGGGGCCAGTCGGCCGCCGGACGGACAGGCCACCAGGACCCGCAGGCCGGCGGCGCGCTGACCGCGCACCAGATCGGTGACCACCCGGGCCACCCCGCCGTCCACCGGCTGGGACACGTGAAGGATCGTCAGTTGCACGGCCGCGAGCCTAGGGTGGCGCGCGGCGGCGGCCGGGCCGCCGTCACCCGCGCGGGGGCGGGGTCCACCCGTACGGGCTGGCGGGCCGGAAGCGTGTGCTACTTGACCCGGTCGGCCAGCCGGGCCAGCACCTCGTCGTGGATCCGGTTCAGGCCCTTGGGGGCGAAGGTCCGCTCGAAGAAGCCGCCGATGCCGCCGGCCCCGTTCCAGGTGGTCTCGATCGCCACGGTGGTGCCCCCGGCCGCCTTGCCGACCGTCCAGGTGATCACCATCGAGGAGTTCGCGTCGGTCTCCACCAGGGTGCCCGGCCCGGGCGCGCTGACGGTGAACAGGCAGTCGCGGACCCGCTTCTCGGTGGCCTGCAGCTTCCAGTGCACCTGGGTGCCCGCACCGACGCCGCCGGCCTTCACCTCGTACTCGCTGTACTGCGCCGGCAGCAGCTCGGGGCGGACCGTCGCGTAGTCCGCGATCGCCTCGTAGAGCTGCTCGGGGGTGGCGGTGTAGGTCCGCTCGGTACGGGCCTTGACCTGGGCCATGACGGGCTCCTGAGGTGTTTCGTACGGCTGTGTCGCGCTCAGCTTAGGCTGACCGTCGTGCTGACTACCGTGAAGGCCCTGCGCTACCTCGACCCGCTGCGGGCGGGCGGCTCCGTCCCCGGCATCGTGGAGGCCTCCGACCTGGGCACCTACGTGGTGAAGTTCGCGGGCGCGGCCCAGGGGCGCAAGGCGCTGGTGGCCGAGGTGGTCGTCGGCGAGCTCGGGCGCCGGCTCGGGCTGCGGGTGCCGGAGCTCGTGCTGGTCGACTTCGATCCGGCGGTGGCGGCGCACGAGCCGGACCAGGAGATCCAGGACCTGCTGGCCGCCAGCGCCGGTCTCAACCTGGGGATGGACTACCTGCCGGGGTCACGGGACTTCCGCCCGGGCGAGGCGCTGCGCGGGCTGTCGCCGCTGGAGGCCGGCCGGATCGTCTGGTTGGACGCCCTGACCGCCAACGTCGACCGGACCCGGGCCAATCCGAACCTGATGGTCTGGCACGAGAACCTCTGGCTGATCGACAACGGCGCCGGGCTGGTGTTCCACCACCGCTGGTCGACGCACCTGACGGCGATCGACCGGGCGTACGACATGAGCGGCCACGCCCTGGGCTCCTACGCGCCCGATGTGGTCGGCGCGGACGCCGAGTTGGCGCCCCGGGTGACCCCGGAGCTGCTGCGCGAGGTGGTCGCCCTGGTGCCCCCGCAGTGGCTCGCCCCGGAGGAGGACGGCTTCGCCTCCGCCGCCGAGCTGCGCGAGGCGTACGTGGCGCACCTGGCGGCCCGGGTGGCGGTCTCGGCCCGCTGGCTGCCGGCCTGCTTCGCGACCGAGGACCAACTGCGCGCGGCGGAGGAGGCCGCCCGGGCGCGGACGGCGGCGGGGCGGCCGAGCTGGCTGCAGCAGGTCCCGCGGCTGGGCGGGGACCGGTGACCGCACCGCCCGCACCGCCCGTACCGGCACGGACCCACCAGGTGCCGCCGGGCGTCAGGTGGTGATCGGCTTGTCGCCGCCGGACCCCTTCATCACCGAGTCCAGCAGCGGGCTCAGCTTGCTCACCAGCGTGTTGTAGTCGCCCACGTGACCGTCGGACCACTCGCCGACGCCGATCAGCAGGGTGGGCCCGTAGCCCGCGAAGGACTGGACCATGCCGGCGTCGGCCGGGAGTTGGCGCAGGCCGGAGTCGGCGGACGGGACGATGGTGCCGACCTCGACGTCGGTCGCGTCGCCGGCCAGCTGGGTGATGACGTGGGCCAGGTCCGCCGGGTCCTTCATGGTGAACATGGCCAGGTTGAACTGGTCGCCGGCGGCGTCCTTGTAGAGCGCCTGGTGCACGCCCAGGCAACCGTGGCTCTGGGTGAGCAGTCCGGCCAGGGTCGGACCGACCGTCTCCGAGCTCGTGCAGTCGGTCCGCGCCGCGTCGGTGACCAGGGTGTACCCGGCGTACTGCGGCCCGAAGGTGGGCGCCGCGGCGGAGGCGGAGGGCGCGGGTGACGACGGGGCGGCGGAGGCCGGGGCCGAGGGACGCGCGGACGACGGCGTCAGGACCGTGACGGAAGCCGTCTTCTTCGGGCCGGACAGCAGGCCGTACGTCCCCAGCCCGGCAACGCCCAGCGCCACCAGGGCCCCCAGTACCAGGCCGGCGCGGTTGCGCCCCTTCTTCGTCCCGCCGCTCGCCTGCCCGGCCTCGGCGGGTGCGGCCAGGCCGGTGCTCGCCTGGTGGTTCCGCACGAACTCGGCCCACTGCTCGTCATCCACCCCGTGATTCGTCACGGGCGAACCTTATCGACCACCGCAGTCACACAGAAAGCTCAGGTCCGCTCAGCTCAGGTCCCGGTGGAACACCACCATCGGGTGCTCCGGTCCCAGGTAGTCCGCGACGATCTCGTCGCGGAAGCCCTGGCTGCGGTGGAAGGCCACCGACCCGGTGTTGGCCGGCGAGGTGATGGCCTTCAGCCGGACCGCGCCCTGGGTGCGGGCCACCGCGGCGAACTCCTGGTACAGCCGGCCGGCCAGGCCCTGGCCGCGGGCGTCGTCCCGGGTGGCGATCAGGTGGATGTAGCCGGTGGCGTCCGGGGTGACGAACCCGACCAGGTAGGCCAGGATGCCCGCCCCGCTCCGCGCCACGAAGCAGGTGGAGCCGAACTCCTTGACCAGCGCCCGCAGATGGGCGGACCTCAGATCACGGTCGCCCCAGTAGCGGGGGTGGTCCTCGACCACCCGGAGCAGATCGGTGATGTCGGCGGTCTCGATGCGGGTCCCGGTGCTCGGCTGCATGATCGCGATGATAGGCGGTACACGGAAGGCCGGACAGGCCGACCTCCCGGGTACCGCACCGTCCGGTCAGTACCGCACGGCCGCGTCGGCGTCCACCAACCCGTGGCCGTAGAACCCGTTGTCCGCCGCCGGGCCCTCGCAGACCGCGCGGAAGGCGCCCGTGCCGTCCGGGTCGAACGGGCCGGCGGGGCAGGCGATCGGGTGCGCCTCGGCCGTCAGCAGCGCGGTCAGCGCCTGCGGGGAGGCCCACGGGTGCGTGCTCGCCAACAGTGCGACCACGCCGGTCACGTGCGGCGTGGCCATCGACGTGCCCTGCTTGTAGCCGTACTTGTTGCCCGGCACGGTGGAGAGCACCCGCCCGTTGTGGTCCGGGGTGTCCGGGATCTGGAACCGGGAGTCGCCACCGGGCGCCGCCACCGTCACCACGTCCGCGCCGTAGCTGGAGTAGTAGGACTTCACGCCGTTGGTCCCCACCGCCGACACCGCGATCACGCCCGGGAGTTCGGCCGGCAGCTCCAGGCAGCCGGCGTCCACCGGCCGGGCGAGCGGGGTGGTGTCGTCGGGGCTGGTGGTGTCGGTGCTCTTGTGCGCCAGATCGGCGTTGAAGTTGCCCGCCGCGGCCACGTTCAGCACCCCGCGGCGCTGCGAGTACTCCACCGCGCGGCGCACCGCGGTGACGATCGCCCCCTGGTCCGGGTCGGACCGGCAGGTGTAGAGCCACGGGTCGATGAAGTAGCTGCTGTTGGTCACCGTGACGCCGTGCTCGGCCGCCCAGACGAAGCCGCAGACCGCGTACTCCGGGTAGATGAAGCCGGCGTCGTCCACCACCTTGATCGAGGCCAGCCGCACGTCCGGCGCGATGCCGACGATGCCCTTGCCGTTCTTGGCGGCCGCGATGGTGCCCGACACGTGGGTGCCGTGGTCGCTGGTGGTGGGCTGCCAGGACTGCCAACTGGTGTCCGGCACGCCGCCGTTGATGCAGGAGGCGGAGAGCGACGGGTCCACGTTGGCCGCCAGGTCCTCGTGCGTGGCGTCGATCCCGGAGTCCAGCACGCCGACCACCACGGCACGGCTGCCGAGGGTCACCCGGTGCGCCCGGTCGGCGCCGATCTGCCGCAGGTCCCACTGCTCGGGCTCCAGCGGCTCGCTGCCGTCCGCGGGTGCGGCCGGCGGAGCGTCCACCAGCTCGGTGGTCTCGTCGGCGGCGGCGGGTATGCCGGCGGTCCGGGTGGCGCCGACCGAGTCGATCCCGTTCCGACCGCGCAGCGCGGCCGCGAAGCCCGGGTCGGTGGACCGCGCGACGATCACGCCGATCTGCTCGTAGGCGTAGACCACGGTGCCCCCGGCCGCGGTGATCTCCCGCTCGGCCTTCTGCACCTGCCCGTGGTTGGCCCTGGTGTTGACCACGTAGCTGAGCGCGGTGCCGGCGGCCGCGGCCCCGGTCGCGGCTCCCAGCGGCACCGCGAGCGCCGCCGCGGTCGCCAGCGCCACTCCGGCCGCGCCCCCGCGCAGCCGGTCAAGTCGTCGAACTCCCATTGGGGTTGGCCCTCCCGAGTTGACGTCGGCGCGGCAGCCGGTGAGCTGCCGCGCTTGAGCAATCGAAAGGTATGGAGTCGGCAATGCGTGGCACAAGAGGTCGTACCGGAAAGGGACCCGCCGAGTGGCGGGCCCCGTTCCGCGGTGCGGGGTCAGACCTGCGGACCCGCCACGTCCTGCGGGACCTGCACCGTCACGGCCGAGCGCGGCGCCTTCGGCTGCGGCGCGGCCGGAGCCGCCGGAGCGGTCGGCACCTGGCCGAGGAAGCCGTCCAGCAGCCCGAGCGGGTTGATCCGCACCAGGTGGGAGGGGGCGTAGTAGTGGTAGCCGTAGTGGGTGCGCGCCCGGTTGTGCGCGTCCACGGTCGGCTCGGCGGCGCCGTCCTGCGGGGTCACCACCAGGCCGGTGTGGCTCTTGGTGCCGCCCGGACCGGCGTAGGTCACCACCACGTCACCCGGGCGGGCCTGGTCCGGGTGGTCACCGATGTCCTGGCCGAGGTGGCTGTCCATCAGGTAGTCGTAGAGGTTGTGGTACTGGGGGAGGTCACTGATCAGCAGCAGGTCGTAGGTGACACCGTTCGGCGCCGTGTAGTGGAAGTAGGCGTCCTGCGGGTCGTCGGGGCCGAGCCCGGGGACCAGGCCGGCCGCGGCCAGCGCGCGGGCCACGTACTCGGCGCACTGGTACGCGTCCTGGTCGGCGCCGAAGGCCACCGGGGTGGCGTCGTTCCAGGCCGTCCAGTTCCAGTGGCCCTCGGCCCAGTCCACCTCGACCCCGCGCAGGACGTCCCCGATGGTGGGGATCCCGACCGGGACCGGATCCGCGTGCGCCGGTGCGGCGGCGAGGGCGGGCCCGGCGGCGAGGGCGAGCGCGAGGGCGGCACCGGCCAGCCGGCGGCGTACGGCATGACGCATGATCATGACTCCCCGAAGTCAGTAGCATTGAGTGACGATCACGCTACCCCGGCCGGGGGTGCGGTCCGCGCTCCGCTCACCGGCCGCAGCTCAATACCGCCACCGGGTCGCCGCGACCACCTGCTCGGGCGGCAGTCCGCCGAACAGCTCGTGCTCGCCCTGCCGGACCGCCAGCACCGCCTCGTAGAGCGGGTCGCCCATGGCCTCGCGCAGCAGGCCGCAGGCGCGGTACTCGGCGATGGCCGCCAGCAGCGTGGCGGGCAGCCGCGGCACCTGCTGCTGCGGCGGGAGCAGGGCCGGATCGCCGGGGACCTCGGCGGGCAGCGAGCGGTGGGTGCCCAGCCCGGCCAGCCCGGCGGCCAGCACGGCGCCGATCATCAGGTAGGGGTTGGCGGCCGCGTCGAAGCACTTGAGCTCGGCGTTGGCACTGCCCGCCCCCTCGCCGGGCGGGCCGGGGATCAGTCGCAGCGCGGCCTCCCGGTTCTCCAGCCCCCAGCACTGGAACGCGCCGGCCCAGTGCTGCGGGACCAGCCGCAGGTAGCTGGCGGGACTCGGGGCCCCGAGGCAGAGCAGCGCGGGCAGCTCGGCCAGCACCCCGGCCAGGAACGCCTCGGCCTCACCGGTCAGCCCGTACCGCCCGGGGCCGCCCCGGCCCAGGTTGCGCGGGCCCCGCCAGAGCGAGAGGTGGAGGTGGCCGCCGTTGCCCACCGCACCGGGCTCGACCACGGGGGCCACCGAGGTGCGCAGCCCGTGCCGGTTGCCGACCGCGCGGACGGTCTGGCGGGCCAGCACCGTGGTGTCGGCGGCGGCCAGTGGGCCCTCGGGGGCCAGCGAGAGCTCGAACTGGCCGGCGGCGTACTCGGGGTGGAGCTGGAGCACGGTCAGCCCCTGCTCGTCCAGCGCCTGCAGCAGGTCGCGCAGGTAGTCGGAGAGGTCGACCAGACGGTGCAGGCCGTAGGCGGGCCCGTGGGTGGGGTAGCCGGGCGGCTCGCCGGGGGCGCCGGCCAGCGCCACCACCCACTCGATCTCGATCCCGGCCCGCAGCTCCAGGCCCCGCTCGGCGGCGGCCGCCACCTGGCGGCGCAGGAAGGCGCGCTGGCAGCCGGGGTGCACCGCGCCGTCCTGGGCGAACCGGTCGGCCGGGGCCCAGGCCCACCCGGGCTGGGCGGCCAGCCGGGTGAGCCGGTCGAGGTCGGGAACCAGCCGCAGGTCGCCGGCCGGACCGCCGATGTGCCGGCTGGTGGTGATGCTGTCGTCCACCAGGAAGACGTCGAAGCAGGGCGCGGCGCCCACGCCCCAGGCCGCGGCCGCCTCCAGCCGACGGACCGGGACCGCCTTCACCCGGGCGAGCCCGGCGTTGTCCACCCAGCTCAGGACCACGCCGGCCACCCCCTCGGCGGCCAGCCGGGCGGCGGCCACCCGGGCCCGGGCCGCCCGCTCGGCCCGGGACTGCCCGCTGTCGACCGCCGGACCGGCGCCCGCCGGACCGCTCTCCTGCTGCTCAGCCGTGGTGGTGCTCATACGATCCATGCTGGCCCGCCCGACCGCCCGGCGGTACTCCCCCGAGGAGTGGAAGAAGTGGCGCGAAACTGACGCTCCAGCAGTCCCCGAGCCTCTTCCTACCGCACGGTAACTTCGCTACAGTGACCGCACGCACCACCGCCGGGCTTCGGGAGCCGCACCGGCGGGTGCGCCGCGCCACGTCTGCGCGGCCGGTGCCGTTCACGGTCCCCGGGCCATCACGCCCGCACGGACCGGTCGATGTCACCTTCGCCAGGGGCGCTGCCACTGGCGCGGGCACCCCGCGGTGGGGCCGGAGCGGACCGGCCCGCCCCCGGGTCCCGCACCCCTCGCCCCACTTCACCCCGCGCACCGCCGTCCCGTGCACCGCGCCACCGCCCCGAGCGTTTCGCCCCGGCCCACCCCCGGTCGACCGTCCCTCCGGTCGGCCCGCTCCGGCCTTCCCGAAAGGACCAGCGACGATGCAGGCTCCCGACCTCTCCCCCGCACCCACGACCGACGCGTCCGCCGCGCCCGCCCGCCCCTTCCCCACGGTCGCCGTGGTGGGCCTGGGCACCATGGGCACCGGCATCGCGGTCGCCGTCGCCCGCACCGGCCGCCGGGTGATCGGCATCGAGGCCGACGGCGCCGCGGCCGGCCGCGCGCTGGCCCGGATCGAGGAGGCCACCGCCCACGCGGTGGACCGCGAGCGGCTCAGCCCCGCGGAGCGCACCGCGCTGCTCTCGCTGATCAGCGTCGGCGACCAGCTGGACGCCGCCGCCGCGGCCGACCTGGTGATCGAGGAGGTCCCCGAGCAGCTGGAGCTCAAGCGCGAGCTCTTCGCCGAGTTGGACCGGATCTGCCCGCCGCAGACCGTGCTGGCCACCGGCACCACCTCGCTCTCGGTGACCCGGATCGCCGCCGCCACCGGCCGCCCCGAGCGGGTGCTGGGCCTGCACTTCTTCAACCCGGTGCACGCGATGAAGCTGGTCGAGGTGGTCCGCTCGGTCCTGACGGACCCTCAGGTCGCCGACCAGGCTGCCGAGTTCGCCCGCGAGCTGGGCAAGGAGCCGGTGGCCGCCGGCGACCGGGCCGGCTTCGTGGTCAACGGGCTGCTGTTCGCCTACCTCAACCAGGCCGCCGCCATGTTCGAGTCGCGCTACGCGACCCGGGAGGACATCGACGCGGCGATGCGGCTGGGCTGCGGCCTGCCGATGGGCCCGCTGGCGCTGCTCGACCTGATCGGCCTGGACACCGCCCGCACCGTGCTGGAGGCGATGTACGAGCAGTCCAAGGACCGGCTGCACGCCCCGGCCCCGATCCTGGGCCAGCTGGTCTCCGCGGGCCTGCTGGGCCGCAAGACCGGCCGCGGCTTCTACCGCTACGAGGCCCCCGGCTCCTCCAAGCCGGTCCCCGAGCAGGGCGCCGCCGAGGCGGTCCGGGTGGCCGGGCGCACCGTCGAGTCGGTCGGCGTCTGCGGGTCCGGCACCATGGCCACCGGCATCGCCGAGGTCTTCGCCAAGGCCGGCTTCCCGGTGGTGCTGGTCGCCCGCAGCCAGGACAAGGCCGACAAGGCCAAGGCCCAGCTGGCCCGTTCGCTGGACCGCTCGGTCGGCAAGGGCCGGCTCACCGCCGAGCAGCGCGACCGGACGCTCGACCTGATCACCCCGACCGGCGCGCAGGCCGACCTGGCCGGGGTGGACCTGGTGATGGAGGCCGTGGCCGAGGACCTGGCGGTCAAGCGCGAGCTGTTCGCCGCCCTGGACAAGATCGTCAAGCCGGGCGCGGTGCTCGCCACCACCACCTCCAGCCTGCCGGTGATCAGCTGCGCCACCGCCACCTCGCGGCCGCAGGACGTGATCGGCATGCACTTCTTCAACCCGGCCCCGGCGATGAAGCTGGTCGAGGTGGTCTCCACCGTGCTGACCGCCCCCGAGGTCACCTCCACCGTGCTGGAGCTGTGCGCCAAGGTCCGCAAGCACCCGGTGGAGTGCGGCGACCGGGCCGGCTTCATCGTCAACGCCCTGCTCTTCCCCTACCTGAACGACGCGGTGCGGATGCTGGAGGAGCACTACGCCACGGTCGACGACATCGACACCGCGATGAAGCTGGGCTGCGGCTACCCGATGGGCCCCTTCGAACTGCTGGACGTGGTCGGCCTGGACGTGTCGCTGACCATCGAGCGGGTGCTGCACCAGGAGTTCCGCGAGCCGGGCCTGGCCGCCGCACCGCTGCTGGAGCACCTGGTGGCGGCCGGGTGCCTGGGCCGCAAGACCGGCCGCGGCTTCCGCGACCACGCCCGCCGGTGAGCACCCCGGAGCGGGCCGGCGACCGCCGGCCGCCGGTGCCGCCCGGCCCGGCCCAGCGCGCGGTCTGGGAGCACGGCGCGGCCGGCGGCCGCTGGCCCAGACCCTCGGTGACCGCCGCACCCGGCACGGTGCGCCGACCGGTCCCGCCAACCGGGCCGGGTGGTGCCACCAGGTCGGGTAGCGTTCCGGGCATGGACCGCGAACAGTCATCCGTCGACCAGGACGCCCGTACGGCCGAGCCGGGCCCGAGCAGCCGCCGGGCGGCGGCGCAGCGCCGGCAGATGCGCCAGGACCTGGCCGCGGCGGCGATGGACCTGTTCGCCACCCAGGGGTACGAGGAGACGACGGTCGATCAGATCGCCGCCGCCGCCGGGGTGGCCCGGCGGACCTTCTTCCGGTACTTCCGGTCCAAGGAGGAGGCGATCTTCCCGGACCACGACGACACCCTGGTCCGGGTGGCCGACCTGCTGGCCAGCGCCGAGCCCGAGGAGCACCCGCTGGACGTGGTCTGCCGCGGCATCAAGGAGGTGCTGCGGATGTACGCCTCCACGCCCGCCGTCTCGGTGGCGAGGTACCAGCTGATCCGCCAGGTCCCGGCGCTGCGCGAGCGGGAGATCGCGGTGGTGGCCCGGTACGAGCGGCTCTTCACCCGTTACCTGCTGGGCCGGTTCGACGCCAGCGAGACCATCCCGCCGGGCTGGCAGCACGGCGGGGACGACGACTCGATGCTGGCCGAGGTCTCCGCGGCGGCCGTGGTCGCGGCCCACAACCACGTGCTGCGGCGCTGGCTGCGGGCCGGCGGGCACGGGGACGTGGAGGTGCAGCTGGACCACTCCTTCGAGGTGATCCGCGGCACCTTCTGGCCCACCCCGCCGCGCGGGGTGCGACGCCGCGGCACTGTTGTGACACCCAGTGCCATAGAGGGTGCCGGGACCTCCGGTGAGATCGAGGCCGCCAGCGCACTGAGTGCCACCCCGAACGGTGAGGTACTCATCACAGTGGCCCGGACCGACGCCCCGCTGGACTTGGTGCTGGACTCCATCAGGGCCGCCCTCAGTCGCTAGGCGCCACGTTTTCGCAGGTCAGAAGGCCCGTCCGGGAGCTACCGGACGGGCCTTCGGCGTTGCCCGCGGCCCGCTTGCCGCCGATCGGGAATGGACGCAAAATCGTGGCACCCAGTGTCTTTACGAGTGGCACAGGGTGCCAGTAGCTTGTTACCCACCAGTCGCGGCGCCGCGGCTCCCCACCTCGGCGCGCCGTTGTCAGGCGTCCCCACACCCAGGGGGCGAACCCGAAACCACCCAAGTCCCATGTGTAGCCGGTGTCCGCTCCCGGCTCCCCCAGACGCCCTGTGCGCCCTCACACAGGTACGCCTTCGGAGGCAGCCATGAAGGAAATCCTCGACGCGATCCTCAGCGCCGACAGCACGACCGCCGACTTCGCCGCGCTGAAGCTGCCCGAGTCCTACCGAGCCGTCACGCTCCACAAGGACGAGGAGCAGATGTTCGCCGGCCTGGAGAGCCGCGACAAGGACCCGCGCAAGTCGCTCCACCTGGAGGACGTGCCGCTGCCCGAACTGGGCCCGGGCGAGGCCCTGGTGGCCGTGATGGCCAGCTCCGTGAACTACAACACCGTCTGGTCCTCGATCTTCGAGCCGGTCTCGACCTTCGGCTTCCTGGAGCGGTACGGCCGGCTCTCCCCGCTGACCAAGCGGCACGACCTCCCGTACCACGTGCTCGGCTCGGACCTGGCCGGCGTGGTGCTGCGCACCGGCGCCGGGGTCAACGCCTGGAAGCCGGGCGACGAGGTGGTCGCGCACTGCCTGTCGGTCGAGCTGGAGAGCCCGGACGGGCACAACGACACGATGATGGACCCGGAGCAGCGCATCTGGGGCTTCGAGACCAACTTCGGCGGCCTGGCCCAGATCGCCCTGGTGAAGACCAACCAGCTGCTGCCCAAGCCGAAGCACCTCACCTGGGAGGAGGCCGCCTCCCCCGGCCTGGTCAACTCCACCGCCTACCGCCAGCTGGTCTCGCGCAACGGCGCGGGCATGAAGCAGGGCGACAACGTGCTGATCTGGGGCGCCAGCGGCGGCCTCGGCTCGTACGCCACCCAGTACGCGCTGGCCGGCGGCGCCACGCCGATCTGCGTGGTCTCCAGCCCGCAGAAGGCCGAGATCTGCCGGGCGATGGGCGCCGAGGCGATCATCGACCGCTCCGCCGAGGGCTACAAGTTCTGGAAGGACGAGCAGAACCAGGACCCGCGCGAGTGGAAGCGCCTGGGCGGCAAGATCCGCGAGTTCACCGGCGGCGAGGACGTGGACATCGTCTTCGAGCACCCGGGCCGCGAGACCTTCGGCGCCTCGGTCTACGTCACCCGCAAGGGCGGCACCATCGTCACCTGCGCCTCCACCTCCGGCTACATGCACCAGTACGACAACCGCTACCTGTGGATGTCGCTCAAGCGCATCGTCGGCTCGCACTTCGCGAACTACCGCGAGGCCTTCGAGGCCAACCGCCTGGTCGCCAAGGGCAAGATCCACCCGACCCTGTCCAAGGTCTACTCGCTGGAGCAGACCGGCCAGGCGGCGCTGGACGTGCACCACAACAAGCACCAGGGCAAGGTCGGCGTGCTCTGCCTGGCCCCGCAGGAGGGCCTGGGCGTGCGCGACGCCGAGCTGCGCGAGACGCACCTGCCGGCGATCAACCGCTTCCGGGACATCTGACATGACGGAGCGTCAGAAGGACCGTCCGTGGCTGATGCGCACCTACGCGGGCCACTCCACCGCGGCGGACTCCAACGCGCTCTACCGGCGCAACCTGGCCAAGGGGCAGACCGGCCTGTCGGTCGCCTTCGACCTGCCCACCCAGACCGGCTACGACGCGGACCACGTGCTGGCCCGCGGCGAGGTCGGCCGGGTCGGCGTGCCGGTGGGCCACATCGGGGACATGCGCACCCTCTTCGACGGGATCCCGTTGGAGCGCACCAACACCTCGATGACCATCAACGCCACCGCCATGTGGCTGCTGGCGCTGTACCAGGTGGTCGCCGAGGAGCAGGGCGCGGACATCGCCAAGCTGACCGGCACCACCCAGAACGACATCGTCAAGGAGTACCTGTCGCGCGGGACGCACGTCTTCCCGCCCGGCCCCTCGGTGCGGCTGATCACCGACATGATCGCCTACACCGTGGCGCACATCCCCAAGTGGAACCCGATCAACATCTGCAGCTACCACCTGCAGGAGGCCGGGGCCACGCCGGTGCAGGAGATCGCCTTCGCGATGGGCACCGCGATCGCCGTACTGGACGCGGTGCGCGACTCCGGCCAGGTGCCGGCCGAGCGGATGGGCGAGGTGGTCGGCCGGATCTCCTTCTTCGTCAACGCCGGCGTGCGGTTCGTCGAGGAGATGTGCAAGCTGCGCGCCTTCGCCCAGCTCTGGGAGAAGGTCACCCGGGAGCGGTACGGCATCGAGGACGCCAAGCAGCGCCGGTTCCGCTACGGCGTGCAGGTCAACTCGCTCGGCCTGACCGAGGCCCAGCCGGAGAACAACGTCCAGCGGATCGTGCTGGAGATGCTCGCGGTCACCCTCTCCAAGGACGCCCGGGCCCGTGCGGTGCAGCTGCCCGCCTGGAACGAGGCGCTGGGCCTGCCCCGGCCCTGGGACCAGCAGTGGTCGCTGCGGATCCAGCAGGTGCTGGCCTACGAGTCGGACCTGCTGGAGTACGGCGACCTCTTCAACGGCTCCACCGTGGTCGAGGCGAAGACCGCCGAGCTGCTGGCCGGCGCGGAGGCGGAGATCGCCAAGGTGCTGGGGATGGGCGGGGTCATCCCGGCCGTCGAGTCCGGCTACCTCAAGTCGGCGCTGGTCGCCTCGCACGCCGAGCGCCGGGCCAGGATCGAGTCCGGCGAGGACAAGATCGTCGGCGTGAACTGCTTCGACACCACCGAGGAGAGCCCGCTCACCGCCGACCTGGACACCGCGATCATGGTGGTGGACCCGGCCAGCGAGCAGTCGGTGCTGACCGCGCTGCAGGACTGGCGCGCCGGGCGGGACGAGGTCGCCGCGCAGACCGCGCTGGCGGCGCTCAAGCTGGCCGCCGCCACCGAGGAGAACCTGATGGCCGCCACCCTGGCCTGCGCCCGGGCGGGGGTGACCACCGGCGAGTGGTCCTTCGCGCTGCGCGAGGTCTTCGGCGAGTACCGGGCCCCCACCGGGGTCGGCGGTGCGCCGGTCGCGGTGGCCGCCGAGCCCGGCGGCGAACTGGCCCAGGTGCGCGCCGCGGTGACCGCCACCGCCGCCGAGCTGGGCACCGCCAAGCTGCGGCTGCTGGTCGGCAAGCCGGGCCTGGACGGGCACTCCAACGGCGCCGAGCAGATCGCGGTGCGGGCCCGGGACGCCGGCTTCGAGGTGGTCTACCAGGGCATCCGGCTCACCCCCGAGCAGATCGTCTCGGCCGCGGTGGCCGAGGACGTGCACTGCGTGGGGCTGTCCATCCTCTCCGGGGCGCACCCGGAGCTGGTTCCGGACGTGCTGCGGCGGCTGCGCCGGGCGGGGGTGGAGGATGTCCCGGTGATCGTCGGTGGCATCATCCCCGCAGCGGACGCCGAGGCCCTCAAGGCCGCCGGTGTCGCCGCGGTCTTCACTCCGAAGGACTTCGGCATCACCACCATCATCGGCCGGATCGTCGACGAGATCCGTCTGGCCAACCGGCTCGACCCGATCCTCGACCCGGTCCTCGACCCGAGCAAGGAAGAGACCCCCGCATGACCGTGAACCGCCTGCGCCCCCGCCGCTCCTGCCTCGCGGTGCCCGGCTCCAACCCGCGCTTCCTGGAGAAGGCCCAGGGCCTGCCGGCCGACCAGGTCTTCCTCGACCTGGAGGACGCCTGCGCCCCGCTGGTCAAGGAGAGCGCCCGCCACACCATCGTGGACGCGCTGAACAACGGCGACTGGGGCACCAAGACCAAGGTGGTCCGGGTCAACGACTGGACCACGCACTGGACCTACCGCGACGTGATCACCGTGGTCGAGGGCGCCGGTCCGAACCTGGACTGCATCATGCTGCCCAAGGTGCAGGACGCCGAGCAGGTCAAGGCGCTGGACCTGCTGCTCACCCAGATCGAGAAGACCATGGGCTTCGAGGTCGGCCGGATCGGCATCGAGGCGCAGATCGAGAACGCCAAGGGCCTGATCAACGTCGACGCGATCGCCACCGCCTCGCCGCGGCTGGAGACGATCATCTTCGGCCCGGCCGACTTCATGGCCTCGATCAACATGAAGTCGCTGGTGGTCGGCGAGCAGCCGCCCGGCTACCCGGCGGACGCCTACCACTACATCCTGATGCGGATCCTGATGGCCGCGCGGGCCAACGACCTGCAGGCCATCGACGGTCCCTACCTGCAGATCCGCAACGCCGAGGGCTACCGCGAGGTGGCCCGCCGGTCCGCCGCGCTGGGCTTCGACGGCAAGTGGGTGCTGCACCCGGACCAGGTCGCCGCCGCGAACGAGGTCTACTCGCCCTCGCAGGAGGACTACGACCACGCCGAGCTGATCCTGGACGCCTACGACTGGTGCACCTCGGAGGCCGGCGGCTTCAAGGGCTCGGCGATGCTCGGCGACGAGATGATCGACGAGGCCAGCCGCAAGATGGCCCTGGTGGTCTCCGGCAAGGGGCGCGCCGCGGGCATGCAGCGCACCTCCAAGTTCGAAGCCCCGGAGGCCTGAGATGCAGTTCGGACGCACCTACGAGGAGTTCGAGGTCGGCGCGGTCTACCGGCACTGGCCCGGGAAGACCGTCACCGAGTACGACGACCACCTCTTCTGCCTGCTCACCATGAACCACCACCCCCTCCACATGGACGTCAACTATGCGGAGAACACCACGGACTTCAAGAAGAACGTGGTGGTGGGCAACTACATCTACTCGCTGCTGCTCGGCATGTCCGTCCCGGACGTCTCGGGCAAGGCGATCGCCAACCTGGAGATCGAGTCGCTGCGCCACATCGCGCCGACCTTCCACGGCGACACGCTCTACGGCGAGACCACGGTGCTCGACAAGTGGCCCTCCAAGTCCAAGGACGACCGGGGCATCGTCTACGTCGAGACCAAGGGCTACAAGCAGGACGGCACGGTGGTCTGCATCTTCCGCCGCAAGGTGATGGTGCCCACCGCGACCTACATCGAGGAGCGCGGCGGCGAGCAGCCCGGCCGCCCCACCCCGCTCTCCTGACCCACCCCGACCACCGGGGGCGGGCGCCGTCATCGCCCTCACCCCCGGCAGGGGGCGCCGCGGATGTCACGCTCCGCGGCGCCCCCGCACCCCCTCCCCGGCTTCCGGCCGGACCCCCTCACACCCTCGACAGACGTTCGGAGCCGCACGATGGGACGCCTCGCACAGACCGACGGCCTCACCGAGATCCAGCGGGACATCCTCGCCACCGTGCGGGAGTTCGTGGACAAGGAGATCATCCCGGTCGCCACCGAGCTGGAGCACAAGGACGAGTACCCGACCGCCATCGTGGAGGGGATGAAGCAGCTGGGCCTGTTCGGCCTGACCATCCCCGAGGAGTACGGCGGCCTCGGCGAGTCGCTGCTCACCTACGCCCTCGTGGTGGAGGAGATCGCGCGCGGCTGGATGTCGGTCTCCGGCATCGTCAACACGCACTTCATCGTCGCCCACATGATCAACGCGCACGGCACCCAGAAGCAGAAGGACTACTTCCTGCCCCGGATGGCCGCCGGCGAGATCCGCGGCGCCTTCTCGATGTCCGAGCCGGCCCTGGGCTCCGACGTGTCGGCGATCTCCACCAAGGGCGTGAAGGACGGGGACTTCTACGTCCTGAACGGCCAGAAGATGTGGCTGACCAACGGCGGCACCTCCACCCTGGTCGCGGTGCTCTGCAAGACCGACGAGGGCGGCAGCTCCCCGTACAAGAACATGACCACCTTCCTGGTCGAGAAGACGGCCGGCTTCGGCCCGAACCCGACGGTCCCGGGCCTGACCGTGCCCGGCAAGATCGAGAAGATGGGCTACAAGGGCGTCGACACCACCGAGCTGGTGCTGCAGGACGTGCGGATCCCGGCCGACCGGATCCTCGGCGGGATCCCGGGTCGCGGCTTCTACCAGATGATGGACGGCGTCGAGGTCGGCCGGGTCAACGTGGCCGCCCGCGGCTGCGGCGTCGCCCGCCGCGCCTTCGAGCTGGGCATCGCCTACGCCCAGCAGCGCACCACCTTCGGCAAGAAGATCTCCGAGCACCAGGCGATCCAGTTCAAGCTGGCCGAGATGGCCACCAAGGTCGAGGCCGCGCACCAGATGATGGTGATGGCCGCCCGCAAGAAGGACAGCGGCGAGCGCAACGACCTCGAGGCCGGCATGGCCAAGTACCTCGCCTCGGAGTACTGCAAGGAGGTCGTCGAGGACGCCTTCCGGATCCACGGCGGCTACGGCTTCTCCAAGGAGTACGAGATCGAGCGCCTCTACCGCGAGGCCCCGATGCTGCTGATCGGCGAGGGCACCGCCGAGATCCAGAAGATGATCGTCGGCCGCCGCCTGCTGGAGGAGTACAAGCTCGCCGACTGACCGGTCGGTCGGCCCGCCACGGAGGGCTCGCGCCCGGCCCGGCGCGAGCCCTTCAGGCGCTCCCATGCGCCCCGCAAGCGTCCTCCCCGAGGCTGAGACATGGCTCACTGATCTTGACGCGGGCCTTGGGAACCGGAGGGCGGCCAGCTACGGTCGTATACATAGCGCGTGCACCCCGGCACGGCAGGAGACAGTTGAACGAGCAGGCGGGTTGCCCACCTACCGCCTGCTCCCGATAGCATCCACCGGGACAGCAGCTGTCCCCTTATCACCCGATCCCGCGGTGGCCCGTCCAGTGGTCCAGATCCCCCGCGACAAAGGTCTTCGATGCCCCTCAGCCCGTCCCCTCACACCTCCGCCGACGAGCGCGATTCCCGCGCGCCCGAGACGGCCGGTCGGCGACCCCGCGTGACCATCGCGCGGGGTGCCACCCCGTGGTTCGTCCCGACGCTGGCCACCGCTGCCCTCACCACCGCTCTCACCAAGCGGAACGGCAAGTGGGCCCTGGCGGCGGTTCCGGCCTGCGCGCTCAGCGCGGGCATGCTGTGGTTCTTCCGCGACCCCGAGCGTGAGATCGGTGCCGGCAGAGTGATCTCGCCGGCCGACGGAGTGGTGCAGAGCATCGACGCCTGGCCGGACGGCCGCACCCGCGTGGCGATCTTCATGAGCCCGCTCAACGTGCACGTCAACCGGGCCCCGCTGCTCGGCACCGTGACCTCGGTCGAGCACATCGCGGGCGGCTTCGTGCCCGCGTTCAACAAGGACAGCGACCGCAACGAGCGGGTCGTCTGGCACTTCGACACCGAGCTGGGCGACATCGAGATGGTGCAGATCGCGGGCGCCGTGGCGCGCCGCATCGTGCCGTACGTCCCGGCCGGCACCAAGGTCGAGCAGGGCGAGCGGATCGGCCTGATCCGGTTCGGCTCCCGCGTCGACACCTACCTGCCGGCCGGCGTCGAGGTCGGCGTCACGGTCGGCCAGAAGACGACGGCGGGGGTGACACGCCTTGACCGTGACTGATCCCGAGACCCTGGTCGGCATCGGCGACTCGGAGGAGACCGAGCTGCGCCGGCGCCGCTGGGCGCGTGACCGCGAGCTGCGGGCGCCGCGCTCGCCGCAGACCCTGTCCACGGCGGACTTCCTGACCCTGGGCAACGCGGTCTGCGGGTTCCTGGCGATCTACTCGATCACCACCAACATGCTCATCCCGCACATCAACGGCACCGGCGAGGGCACCAGCGGCATGGTCCGGCACGGCGCCGCGACCGCCGTGACGCTGCTGCTGCTCGGCTCGATGTGCGACCTCTTCGACGGCCTGGTGGCCCGCAAGCTGCGCTCCTCGGCGCTGGGCGCGGAGCTGGACAACCTGGCCGACCTGATCAGCTTCGGCATCGCCCCCGCCTACTTCGTGGCGGTCTGGGGCATCGTCGGCGGCCCGGGCAGCAGCCAGGGCCTGTCCGCCTTCATCGCGCTCACCGTGCTGCTCGCGGTGGTGCTGCGGCTGGCCCGGTTCTCCGCGGTCAAGATGCGCCCCGGCGTCTTCCAGGGCATGCCCTGCCCGATGGGCGCGATGACGGTGATCGCCATCGTGCTGCTCGACCCGCCGTTCCTGGCCGGCCTGATGGCCATCTTCGGCGTGGCCTACCTGATGGTCAGCCAGGTCGAGTACCCGAAGCCGCAGGGCCTGCTGGCCACCGCCACGCTGGGCTGGATCGTGGTCTCGATCGGCTGCCTGGCGGCCTGGGCGGCCGGCCTGCCCGGCGGCGACGTGCTGATGCACATCGGCGCCTTCGCCCAGATCGCGCTGGCCGCGATGGCCCCGCTGCTGGTGATCCGCCGCAAGGTGGGCCAGAAGGTCGGCGACGTGCGGGCCCGCCGGGCCGGCGCGCGGGACTGCTGAGCCCCACCCCGGCACACGACGGCCGCGGCCCCCGGAACTCCTGTTCCGGGGGCCGGTCTCGTATAAAAAACACAGAGCGGTCGAGTATAAAA
>NZ_JBHYKG010000117.1:0-24604 GCF_042741245.1 Kitasatospora sp. NPDC058965 | reverse complement strand
GGCTGGGGGGGCGGGAGGGTCGGGGGCCGTGGGGGGGGCGCGGGACCGCCCGGGGTCGGTGACCCCGCTACCAGCGGTACCACCGCCCCCGCCCACCACCGCCGTTCGGCGAGCGCAGCACGAAGCCGAGCAACCAGAGCGCCAGCACCACGAGCGCGATCCACCACAGGACGTGCACCGCGAACCCGGCACCGCCCAGGAGCAGGGCCACCAGGAGAACCACTACGAGCAGAGCCATGACTCCACCTCCTCGGACGGCGTCTGCCCTGCTTGCCCGGAAGCAATCACGGTCCGTTCACAGCCCCCGTCACGGTCGGTCCGGCGCGAGCCCGACCGGCCCGGGCGCAGCCGCTGCGTAGACTCGCCGCGGACGGTCCCGGCCGCGGCCGTCCCCGCCGCGCTCGTGCCCGGGAGGATGACCGTGACCGCCGACCGCCCGGCCGATCAGGCGCCCGACCACCCTGCCCGGACGGCGCCGCGCCTGACCGACCTCGGTGCGCTGGACGCCGCGGTGACCGGCTGCCGGGCCTGCCCGCGGCTGGTGGCCTGGCGCGAGGAGGTGGCCCGGGTGAAGCGCCGGGCGTTCGCGGACCAGGAGTACTGGGGCCGCCCGGTCCCCGGGTTCGGGCCGCCGGACGCCCCGCTGGTGATCGTCGGGCTGGCGCCGGCCGCGCACGGCGGCAACCGCACCGGGCGCGCCTTCACCGGTGACCCGTCCGGTGACGCGCTGTACGCCGCGCTGTACGAGCTCGGCCTGGCGTCCGGGCCGACCGCCACCGACCGCGGCGACGGGCTGGAGCTGCTCGGGGTGCGGATCAGCATGCCGGTGCACTGCGCCCCGCCCGACAACCGGCCCACCACCACCGAGCGCGACACCTGCCGCCCCTGGCTCGCCCGCGAGCTGGAACTGCTGTGCCCGACACTGCGGGCGGTCGTCGTGCTCGGCGCCTTCGGCTGGCAGGCGCTGCTCCCCGTCCTGGCCGACGCCGGCTGGCAGCTGCCCCGCCCGCGCCCGGCCTTCGGCCACGGCGTCGAGGCGCCGGTCACCGGTCCGGACGGGCGGCAGGTGCGCCTGATCGGCTGCTACCACCCGAGCCGACGGAACATGTCCACCCGCACCCTCACCCCGACGATGCTCCGCGACGCACTCCACCAGGGCGCCCGGGCCGCCGGACTGCTGCCCCCGGGCCGGTCCTGACGCTCCGCCGGTCCTGACGCTCCGCCCGTCATGACGCTCCGCCGGGAGCCCGGCTCGCCGACCGGGCGGGCCCGGCGACCGTCCGCACCGCCTCAGCGGCACAGCTCGGTGCCGAGCGGACTGCGCAGGTACAGCACCGAACGGCCGTGCCGGGCCCGGGTCACCAGGCGGTTGGCCAGCAGCACCGCCAGTTGCTGGCTGACGGCGCCCGGGGTGACGCCGAGCCGCAGCGCCAGTTCGGTGGTGGAGGCCGGCTCGTCGAGCAGCACGAGCAGCCTCGCCTTGGGCGCGCCGATCAACTGCTCCAGGGCCCGGGGGCCGACCGGCGGGTCGCCCGCGCCGGCCATCGTGCCCTGGCCGCGGGCCGGGTAGCTGATCGAGGGCGGCAGCGCGGTGCTGATCGAGGTGTTCGCCGCGCTCACGAAGCAGCTCGGCACGAAGACCAGGCCGCGCCGGCGCACCTCGATGTCCACGTCCCCGGGCCGGCCGAAGTCGCGCGCGATCGTCAGCACGCCGTCCGTCCAGGACAGCTTCGGGTCCAGGTCGGCCAGCAGCGCCGCGACGCCCTGCTGCGCCAGGGTCCGGGCCCGGTGGACGATGTCGGCCTCCAGCACCGAGCGGGCCCGGGGCCACCAGTGCGGGGCCAGGCACTCCTCCCAGTACTCCTCCAGGGCCAGGCAGATCCGTTCGAGCAGGTGCTCGGGCTCGACCAGTCCCGCGGCGAGCAGCGGGGGCAGCTCTCCCTCCGGCAGGTGGGCGGCCTCCAGTTCGGCCCGCAGGGCGGCCGGGTCGGTGGCCCGCAGCACGCCGAGCTCGGCGCGCAGGTGCGGCGACGGGCCGGTCGGACGGGGCGTCAGGAAGTCCGGCACCCACCGGCTCGGCGCGATCAGCTCGCGGAGCAGCCGGTGCCCGTCCAACTGCTCGAAGACCGGGCGCAGCCGGCGGAACCAGGCCTGCTGGGCGGGGTAGCTCGGCCCGTGGCTCCACATCCGCAGGCTGAGCACCGCCTCGTGCAGCGGCGAGCAGGCGAAGGAGACCGCGGCCAGGTCCGCGAGGCCGAGGTGAAACCGGTGCATACCCACCCTTGGATTGAGGCCGGCACTAAATCAGTGTCCGTACCGTATGCGGTCGCGCTGAGCTTGCGCCATGACGACCACCACCACCCGGGCGGCCGGTGTGCCGACCGCCCCGCCGCCCACCGCCCTGCGCGAACCCGGCAGCCTGCTGCCCGGTGACCCCGTCCTGCGGCTGCTGACCTGGACGACGCTGGTCAACGCGCTCGGCAACGGGCTCTACTTCACCGTCAGCGCCCTCTACTTCACCAGGATCCTCGGCTACACCGTCGCCCAGACGGGCCTGGTGCTCACCGTGGCCGGCCTGTGCGGCGTGGCGGCCAGCATTCCGGCCGGGCGGGCCGCCGACCGGTACGGCAGCAAGTGGGTGGTGATCGTCCTGGTCGGCGCGGAGGCGGTGGCCAGCGCCGGGCTGCCACTGCTGCACGGCGTGCCGGCCTTCCTGCTGCTGGCCTGCACCGTGACCGCACTGGACCGCGGGGTGGCCACCGCCCGCAGCACGCTGTACGCCCAGGCACTGCCGGCCGAGCAGCGGGTGGCCGCGCGCGGCTACCTGCGGGCCGTCACCAACGTGGCGATGGGCCTGGGCGGGGTGCTGGCCGGCCTGACCCTGCAGGCCGACACCCGCTTCGCCTACACGGTCACCGTGCTGGCCAACTCGGTCAGCTACGCGCTGGTGGCGGTCTGCATGCTGCGCCTGCCGGGCGGCGGTCCGGCCGGCGGGCCGCCGCGCGGGGAACGCGCCCGCACCGAGCGGCGCAATCCGGCGCTGCGCGACGTCCCGTTCCTCACCCTGACCGTGCTGAACGCCCTGCTCACCCTGCAGTTCGCGATGCTGGAGGTCGGCGTGCCGTTGTGGATCGTCCGCGACACGCACGCGCCCCGGGCCCTGGTCGCCGCCGGGATGCTGGTGAACACCGTCCTGGTGGTGCTCTTCCAGGTGCGGGCCACCCGCGGTACCGACCGGCCCGGCAGGGCCGCCCGGGTCTGCCTGCGCGGCGGGCTGCTGCTGGCGGCGGGCTGCGTGCTGATCGGGCTGGCGCACGGCCTGTCGCCGGTGGCCGCGAGCGTGTTGCTGGTCCTCGGCCTGGTGGTGGAGACCTTCGGCGAGGTGCTCACCCAGGCCGGCGGCTGGGCGCTCAGCTACGACCTGGCGGGCGACGGCGCCGCCGGTGCCTACCAGGGCGTCTACAACACGGGCACCGCCGCGGCCGGCATGGCCGGGCCGGCGCTGATCACGCTCGGCGTGATCAGCCACGGCGCGGTCGGCTGGCTCGCCCTCGGCGCGCTCCTCGCCGCCGCGGGGGCGGCGATGGTGCCGGTGACCGGCTGGGGGCAACGCCGGGCGGCACCGGCGGTCTGACCCTGCGTCGAATCACCACCCGGGCGCGGCGCCGGACGGCGCCGGCGGTCTGACACTGTATCGAGCGGCGCCCCGGGCCGGCGGCGAAACACCTGTGACCCCGGTGGCCCGGCGCCCAGAAAAGCTATTGACCTTAGCCACACCGGCTAAGTAGCGTAGCCAGTGCACCGCCGGGTCGTCCCGACTCCAAGTCCAACCCCGCTGTCATGCAACGGAAGTGATCTCATGGAACTTGCTCCGCACCTGTACCGGCTCGGCAACGACGTGGTGGCCTGCTACCTCCTCGACACCCCTGACGGGATCACGCTGATCGACGCCGGCCTCCCCGGCCACTGGAACGACCTCCAGCAGGAGCTGCGCGCCCTCGGCAAGACGCCGGCCGACATCCGCGGACTGGTCCTCACCCACGGCGACGCCGACCACATCGGCTTCGCGGAGCGGCTGCGCCGCGAGCACGGCGTCCCGGTGTACGTGCACAGCGGCGACGCGCACCGTGCGCGCACCGGCGAGAAGCCGAAGACCCCGGCGGGCCCGATGCGGCCGCTCCCCACCCTCGGCTTCTTCTGGTACGGGCTGCGCAAGAACGCCCTGAAGGCCGAGTACCTCAAGGAGGTCACCGAGTTCTCCGACGGCGCCGTGCTCGACCTGCCCGGCAGCCCCGTCATCGTCGGCATGCCCGGCCACTCGCCGGGCAGCGTCGCCGTCCACCTGCCGTCGGTGCAGGCGGTGTGCGTGGGCGACGCACTGACCACCCGTCACGTGCTCACCGGTCGGACCGGACCGCAGCCGGCTCCCTTCACCGACGAGCCGGCCGAGGCGCTGGCCTCGCTCGACCGCCTGGCCGCACTCGAGGCGACCTGGGTCCTCCCCGGCCACGGCACCCCCTGGCACGGCACGCCGGCCGACCTGGCCGACGCGGTGCGCGCCGCGGCGCACTGAGCCACCGCCCGCACCGCCGCGCCAGTGGCCCGGCCGATCGGCGGGATCGCTCCCGCCGGGCGGTGATCGCCGGTACGCTGGACGCCCTCGCCGGGTCGCGGTCGGGGCACGGCGAGCGGAGGTCGAAGTGCCGCAGAAGGCGCGGGCGTTACGGTCACTGGGCGTACTGGTGAGCGGCACCGGGACGCTGCGTCCGGTCGAACTGGCCGAACACCTGGGCTTCGACAGCGCCTGGCTGACGCTCCCGCAGACCGCGACCGCGGCCCCGGGCCCGACCCCGAACCAGGTCCCCGCAACGGCCCCCGCACCGCACCGGTCCCTTGCGCCGCTCGACGTCCTGGCCGAGGCCGCCGCCCACACCGGCCGCCTCGCCCTGGGCGCCGCCACCCTGCCCCTGACCGGCGCCGACCCGCTGGGGCTCGCCGAGGAGTTGGCCGCCCTCGACCGACGCTCCGGTGCCCGCCTCAACCCCGCCGTCGCCCTCGGTGCGGACCCGGCGACCGGGGACACCGACCGCGACCGGGCGGGGGAGCTGCTGGACGGCCTGCGCAAGCTCGCGCCCGGTCTCGCCCACCGGCTCTGGTGCGCACCCGCCGACCCGCACGCGGCCCGCTGGGCGGGCGAGCAGGGGCTCAACCTGCTGGTCGGCACGGACCGGGGCGACGCCACACACCGGCTCGCCCTGGTCCGCGCCTTCCGGGAGGCCCACCCGCGCGGCGCCTGGGCCCGGGTCTGCCACCGCTTGGCGGTCCTCCCCGTCGACGCGGCCACGCCCACCCAGCGCGCCCGGTACCGGGAGTACGCGGAGCAGTCCCCCGCCCTGGTCGGCCCCGCGCCCGAACTCGCCCACCTGCTCGCCGCCGACGCCGCCTTCCGCGAGGTGGAGGAGGCGGCCTTCGTGCTGCCGGACGGGTTCCCGCCCGAGGACCACGCGCAACTGCTCACCGATCTCGCGTCCCGCCTCGCCCCGCTGCTCGGCTGGCAGCCCGTCTACTGACGGACCCGCACGGGAGACCCCCGACCTCGCCCCCGGCCCACCGCGGTGCGTGAAACGCGGCGCAGCGGACAGACGGTGCCGGACAACCGGACCGTGTCCCGCGGTGGAGGAAGCGATGGAGTGGTGGTGGACCCTTGCCCGGCTCGCGGCGGTCGGCGCGGCGAGCGCGCTGGCCGGCTACGGCCTGGACCGGGCGGGCGAGGCGGTGGCCCGCAGAATAGCCGCGCGCGGCGGGGCGAACCCGTGGCCGGGGATCCTGCGCAAGTGCCGCCGCCCCCTGTCGGCGGTGATCGCGTGCTCGCTGGCGCTCGTGGTGCAGCCGTGGATCGGCGCGCCGCCCCGCGTCCGGGCCGACCTCCAGCACCTGCTGGTGCTGCTCGCGATCGGCTGCGGCGGGTGGCTGGGGGTGCGGGCGGTCGGACTGCTGGTGGACGGAGCGGTGCACCTGGCCGTGCACCGCCGCGACCCGGCCTGGGCCGGACGGGCCCGCACCCAGGCCGGCCTGGTCGGGCGGATCTGCCAGGCAGTCACGGGGGTGGCCGCGCTGGGCGCGATGCTGATGACCTTCCCCGCCGTGCGCGGGGTCGGCACCAGCCTGCTCGCCTCGGCCGGCCTGGTCGGCGTGGTGGCCGGGGTGGCCGCCCAGAGCACGCTGGCCAACCTGGTCGCCGGGGTGCAGATGGCGTTCGGCGACCTGGCCCGGATCGGCGACGTGGTGGTGGTCGCGGGCGAGTGGGGCGTGGTCGAGGAGCTCACCCTGACCAGCGTGGTGATCGCCACCTGGGACCAGCGGCGGCTGATCATGCCGATGTCGTACTTCGTCAGCCGGCCCTTCGAGAACTGGTCGCGCCGGTCCAGCCGGATCACCGGGACCGCGCTGCTCCACCTCGACCACCGCGCCCCGGTCGGGCTGCTGCGCAAGGAGTTCGACGCGTACCTGGCCGGGCACCCGCTCTGGGACGGCGAGGGCAGCGCGCTGCAGGTGGTGGACACCACCCCGAGCACCCTCGTGGTCCGGGTGCTGGCCACCGCGGCCAACGGCAGCGACGCCTTCGAGCTGCGCTGCCAGCTGCGCGAGCACCTGATCGGGTACCTGTGCGAGCAGCACCCCGACGCGCTGCCCCGGGTCGCCGTGATGGAGGTGCCCGGGCCGCGCGCGGACTCCCCGGACCCGGACCACCCGGGCGGTCCTTCACCCTATCTTCACGGGCGGAGGGGGCGTGGGACCGCCGAAGCCGGGTAGCCGAGGACGGACGCCGTACCGCCGAGGAGAGGACCGACATGGCCGTGACCAGTGAAGAACTGCGCGTTCCGGTGAGTCCTTCGGCACCCTGGACACCGCCGGCGGACCCCGTACCACCCGCGCAGTCCACCGGGCTGCCGGAGCTCCCCCGGATCGAGGACCCGCGGTCCGTCGCCCCGGCCGACGCGCGCGAGCTGACCCGGGTGCTGCTGGTCCGGCTGGCCGCGCTGGAGGAGGGCACCCGCGAGTTCTCCTACGTCCGGGCCACGCTGGTCGAGCTCAACATGTCCCTGGTGCACTACGCGCTGCGCCGGTTCGAGCACCGCGCGCGGGAGAACCGGGAGGATCTGGTCCAGGTCGGCGCGGTCGGTCTGATCAAGGCGATCGACCGCTTCGAGCCCGAGCGCGGCCTGGAGTTCACCACCTTCGCGATCCCGACCGTGCTGGGCGAGATCCGCCGCCACTTCCGCGACACCACCTGGGCCGTGCACGTGCCCCGGCGGCTGCAGGAGCTGCGTCTGACCCTGGCCAAGGCGCAGGACGCGCTCTCCCAGCGGCTGGACCGCGCGCCCACCGTGACCGAGCTGGCCGAGCACCTGTCGCTGCCGGAGGAGGAGGTGCTGGAAGGGCTCGCCGCGGCCAACGCGCACACGGCGGGCTCGCTCGACCTGCCGGCCGACACGGAGGGCAACGGGGCGCTGCCACTCGCCGAACGGCTCGGCGGCGACGACGACCGCCTGGACACCGTCGAGGCCCTGGTCTCGCTCAAGCCCCTGGTGGCGGCGCTGCCGCAGCGGGAGCGGATGGTGCTGTCCATGCGGTTCACCGAGGACCTGACCCAGTCCCAGATAGGCGCGCGCCTGGGCCTGTCCCAGATGCACGTCTCCCGGCTGCTCAGCCGCACCCTCGCCCAACTGCGTGAGGGCCTCACCGCCGAGACCTGAGCCGCCCCGCCCTGCGCTCCCGCGCGGCGGCACCAGCAGCACCCCCGTCCCCCGCACGCCCCGGACGGCCGGCCCACCGGGTCGGCCGCCCGGGGCGTCTTGCTGCGGCCACCGCCCCGCCCGGCACAACGGCCCCGCCGGCGCGTGCATGAACGGGCGCATCCGGGGAACCCGCCCCGCGAACCGCGAACCGCGAACCGCGAACCGCGAACCGCGAACCGCGAACCGCGAACCGCGAACCGCGAACCGCGAACCGCGAACTGCGAACCGTCACCGAGAGGGAGGCCCGCATGACCACGAGCCGGGAAACCCTGGACCGCGCTCCGGCCGGCCCCTCCCCCACCCTGCCGCCGGGCGGCCAGCGCCGCCGGCTGACCCTGGCGGGGCTGCCCAGGCCGGTGGCCCGTGCCCGGGCGTTCACCGGCGCGGCGCTGGCCGACTGGTCATGGCCCTCGCCCGAGCAGGGGCGCGACCTGGTCCTGCTGGTCGCCGAACTGGTCGCCAACGCCCTGCTGCACGCGGGCGGCCCGCTGGAGCTCGTGCTCGACGCCCGCCGGTCCCGGCTGCGGATCGAGGTCAGCGACGCCTCGCCGCAGCTGCCCGAGCCGTGCCTGCCGCACCGGCCGGGCCTGCCGGGCGGTCACGGCCTGCACATCGTCCGGCGGACGGCCGACCGCTGGGGCGCGCAGCCGCACGGGGCCGGCAAGACCGTCTGGGCCGAGGTCGCCCCCGCACCCTGACGCCGCCGGCCGACCGGGCATCGGCGGCGCGCACCCACCGATCGGCGGGGGCCGCGACCCTGCCGGTCAGCGGGTCCGGGCGGGTCGGCGCTCGTCGGCGCGGACGATGATCCGTCAGGTCCCGCTCCCGTACGGTTCCCGGCTGGACCAGGACACGGCGTGCCGCGCCGTGCGGGTCGGCCGACACGGGGGAAGCAGCGGCATGGCAACGAACGGCGCGGTCGTCGCGCCACCCACCCTGCGGTACGCGCCGCCCTACGGCAACCACGTCGTCCTCGACACCGGTGACGCGGTGGTCAAGCTGGCCCACCTGCGCCCCGGCAGCGTCACGGTGACGGTCGGCCAGCACGTCGAGGCGGGCCGGCTGCTCGGCGAGGTCGGCAACTCCGGCAACAGCACCGAGCCGCACCTGCACCTGCACGCCGAGCGCGACGGCCAGGGCCTGGACCTGCGCTTCACCGGGATCCGCGGCCCGCTCCACCGCGGGCGCACGGTCCACGGCTGAGGGGGTACCGCCCGGGCCCCTGCGCCCACGCCCCCGACACCGATATTCTCGACGCGGGGGGCGACTCCTTCCCTGGACGGTGACCCGATGGACCCGGAGGCCTCGTCACCCCGGTCGGTGCGTCCGACCCGGCCCGCGCGCCGGTTCCGCGGCCGTGGCTGACGCCGTCGTCGTCGGCGCGGGGCCCAACGGGCTGGCCGCCGCGGTCGCGCTCGCCCGGCAGGGCGTCCGGGTGACCGTGCTGGAGGGCGCCGCCACCATCGGCGGCGGCACCCGCAGCGGCGAGTTCACCCTGCCCGGCCTGCTGCACGACCAGTGCGCGGCGGTGCACCCGATGGCCCTGGCCTCGCCGTTCCTGCGCGGCCTCGGACTGGAGCGGCACGGGCTGGTCTGGCGGTGGCCCGAGCTCGAACTGGCGCACCCGCTCGACGCGGGCGAGCCCGGCGTGCTGCACCGCTCGCCGACCCGCACCGCCGAGCGACTCGGAACGGACGGCCCCGGCTGGTACCGGACCTTCGCGCCGCTGGCGAGCCGGTTCGACGCGCTGGCCGCGGACCTGCTGAGCCCACCGCTGCAGTTGCCGTCCCACCCGGTCGCCCTGGCCCGGTTCGCGGTCCGGGCCGCCCTGCCGGCCGCACTGCTGGCCCGGCGCTGGCGGACCCCGGCGGCCCGGGCACTCTTCGCGGGGATCGCCGCGCACGCGATGACCCCGCTCACGGCGCCGGGCAGCTCCGCGATCGGGCTGATCCTCGCGGCGGCCGGGCAGCGGCACGGGTGGCCGGTCGCCGAGGGCGGCTCGCGCCGGGTGACCGACGCGCTGGCGGCCCGGCTCGCGGAGCTCGGCGGGCGGATCGAGACCGGCCGCCGGGTCCGCTCACTGGCCGAACTGCCCGCCGCTGACGCCGTGCTGCTCGACCTCGCCCCGCGCGAGGCGCTCGCCGTCTGCGGCGACCGGCTGCCCACCCGGGTGGCCCGCGGCTACGCGCGCTGGCGGCACGGGCCGGCCGCGTTCAAGGTCGACCTCGCCGTCGAGGGCGGCATCCCGTGGCGCGATCCGGACTGCCGGCGGGCCGGCACCGTGCACCTGGGCGGCACCCTGGCGGAGCTGACCCGCACCGAGGCCCTGGTGGCCGCCGGCCGGATGCCCGAGCGCCCGTTCGTCCTGGTGGCCCAGCAGTACCTGGCCGACCCCACGCGCTCCCGCGGCTCCGTGCACCCCGTCTGGGCCTACGCCCACGTGCCGGGCGGCTGGCCGGGCGACGCCACCGAGGCGGTGCTCGCCCAGCTCGAACGGTTCGCCCCCGGCACCCGCGAACGGGTGCTCGCCCGCACCAGCACCACGGTCGCCCAATTGGCCGTCCACAACCCGAACTACGTGGCCGGCGACATCCTGACCGGCGCCACCACCCCACGCCAACTGGTGCTGCGCCCCCGTCCGGCGGTGGCCCCGTACCGCACCGGCATCCCCGGCGTCTTCCTCTGCTCGGCCGCCACTCCGCCGGGCCCGGGCGTGCACGGGATGTGCGGCTTCAACGCCGCGCAGTCGGCACTGCGCCACCTGGCGCGCTGACCGTTCCGGGCCGACGGCCGCCGGGTCGCCGTGGCGCGGGGCTCAGCCCGCCAACTGCTGGGCGAGCGAACCCAGCACCGGCACCCAGTGCCTGATCCGCACCTCGGCGAGCACACCGGCCGCCCGGTACGGGTCGGTCGCCAGCACCTCGCGCACCTCGTCCTCGTCGGCCGCGCGCAGGACCAGCAGGCTGCCCCGGTCGTCGGCCCACGGGCCGGCCAGCACCAGCCGACCGGCGACCTGCAGCTCCGCCAGGAAGTCCCGGTGCCCCGGCCGCACCTCGTGGTGGCGCCGGTCGGCGGTGAAGACGTACTCGGCGACGAAGTAAGAGTTGGACATGACAATATCGTACGGGAACTGACACCACCTCAGGGCCGGGCCCCGGACTTCACGGCACCAGCACCACCAGCACCGGTCCGGTGGCGAAGGGCATCTGACGGCCGTTCGGCAGGGTGAAGGCGGTGCCGCCCGCCGGGTCGGGCCGGGACCACTGGACGTTCCAGACCTGGCCGTCGCGCAGCACCTGTGCCGGTCCCGCGCCGACGGTCCGGGTGACCACCTCGTTGTCGGGGTGGCCGGCGTTGAAGTCGGTGAAGTCGCCCGGGACGATGCTGACGTGCTGCACGACCACGGTCGCGGTGCCGGACCAGGCCGGGTGGCCGTCCACCGCGACCCGGTAGCCGCCGCCCTCGTACCGCACCCCGATCGAGGCGGCCGGCAGGTGCCAGGTGGCCGCCGCGAGTGCACTCCCGCCGTCCGGCGCGGGGCCGAAGGTGAAGCCGGGCGAGCGGGCGGGCACCGACGGGTAGCGGGCCAGGATCTGCTGCGGGTCGACGAAGGTCGGGTCGACGCCGCGGTTGCTGAAGGCGTCCGGGTCCTCGACCGGGGTGACGTTCTGCAGGTCGGCCCGGGCGAGCAGCGGCAGCAGCCCGCTGATCGCGCCGCTGTAGGCGAGGTCGAGGTGCCCGTACTGCTGGAGCAGCGGGATGTCGGTCTGCCGGGCGGAGCGCACCGGACCGATCGTCGCCGGCAGGTGGTTGGCGTCGAAGACCGCGAGGAACCGGGACTGGCCGCCCTCGACCTGGATCCAGTACACGATGTCGGCCTGCGCCAGACCCTGTTGGATCGCCTGGATGTGCGCCGTGACGTTGTCGATCTTCACGGCGAGCACGTTCCCGGCCGTGCCGACGTTGTCCAGCGGGTTCGCCGCGCCGGTGGCCGAGGACGACGGGCCCGGGTGCCGCGCCGAACCGCCGCAGCCCGCCAGCAGCAGGCCGAGCACCGCCCCGGCGACCACGGCCCGCGCCCGGCGGGGGTGCACCGCGCGTCCTCAGGCGGCGAGGGCGGCCCGCAGCTCGTCGCGGTGCGCGGCGAGCCAGGTCGCGAAGGACTGGAGCTGCGGGTCGAGCAGGCGGACCTCGTCCAGGTCGCGGGCGCGGGCGAACCGGTCCGCGCAGTCCGCGTAGTACTGGAACATGTTCCCGGCCTCCTCGGCGCCCGGGAAGCCGGCGGCGCGGAAGGCGTCCGGATCCACGGGCTGGTAGCGCACCGGCTCGCCCAGGGTGTCGCCGAGCGCCGCGGCCATCTCGGCCACGGTCAGGTGCTCGCCGGCGATGCTGACGGTCGCGCCGATCAGATCGGTGCCGCGCTCGAAGATCTCCAGGGCGGTGCGGCCGATGTCCGCGACGGCGATGCCGGAGAGCCGGCTGGTGCCCATCGGCAGGGCCAGGGTGAGGACACCGTCCTCCTCCCGGCGCGGCGCGAACATGCCGAGCAGGTTCTCCCAGTAGAAGGTGGAGCGCAGGAAGGTGGTCGGCAGGCCCGCGTCGAGGAAGAGCTGGTCGGCCTCGGCCTTGCCGTCGAAGTGCGGCACCTTGTAGCGGCCCTGCAGGGTGGGCATCCGGGTGTCCTCGACCGGGATGCAGTCCCGGGTGTCCTCCAGCGTGGACCAGATCGCGTGCTGCACCCCGGCGTGCCCGGCCGCGCGGGCCAGCGCGGCGGCCTGCGCCTGCTCCCGGTCGGCGGACATGTGCTCCCAGAAGTTGGTCACCAGGTAGGCACCGTAGGCGCCTTCGAAGGCCGGGCCGAGGCTGCTCGGATCGTCCTGGTCCCCGTACACCACCAGGGCACCGAGCCGGGCCAGCTCGGCGGCCCGCTCCGAGTCGGGTCTGCGGGTCACGGCCCGGACCGCGAACTCGGCACCGACCCCGCCGTCCGCACCGAGGATCGCCCGGGCGAGGGCGCCGCCCTGGGCGCCGGTCGCGCCGGCGATGGTGATGGTCTTCCTACCGGTCATGGCTCCCGCCTCCCAGCGCACGGTGGGTGAGCCCGTCTGTCCAGCGTAGGCCGGATGCGGCGGGAGTCCGACCGCTGCGCCCGGCGGGCCGCGACCGGGCGGTGACATGGCCGGTGGCATGGCCGGCGACATGGCCGGTGGCATGGCCGGCGACATGGCCGGTGGCATGGCCGAGACAGATCGTCAGTAAACTTCTCGCTGTCCAGACGGGGAGGGCGGATTCGGCATGCGGGAACTGGGAACTGACGGACCGACGCAGGTGGGGCCGTTCCGGACGGTCGGCGTGCTCGGGCAGGGCGGCATGGGGCAGGTGCTGCTCGGAGTGGCGCCGGACGGGCGGCTGGTGGCCGTCAAGCGGATCCACGCCGACCTGGCGGAGGACCCCGGGTTCCGGTCCCGGTTCCGGCGCGAGGTGGACGCCTCCCGGCGGGTCTCCGGGGCCTACACCGCCCCGGTGGTGGCCGCCGAGCCGGAGGCCGCGGAGCCGTGGCTCGCCTCGCTCTTCCTGGCGGGGCCGACGCTGGGCGAGGCGCTGCAGGCCGGCGGGGCGCTGCCCGAGGACGCGGTCCGGACACTCGCCGCAGGGCTCGCCCGGGCGCTGGCCGACATCCACGGGTCCGGCCTGGTGCACCGCGACCTGAAGCCCTCGAACGTGCTGCTCACCGACGACGGCGTCCGGGTGGTGGACTTCGGCATCGCCCGCGCGGCCGACCACGAGACCAAGCTGACCCGCACCGGCGCGGTGATCGGCTCGCCGGCCTTCATGTCGCCCGAGCAGGTGCTGGGCGCGGAGCCCGGGCCGGCCGGCGACGTCTTCTCGCTCGGCGTCACCCTGGTCACCGCCGCGACCGGCCGCAGCCCGTTCGCCGGGGACTCCCCGCCGGCGGTGATGCACGCCGTCGCGACCACCACCCCCGACCTGGCCGCGGTGCCGCCGCGGCTGCGCCCGATCGTCGGACCCTGCCTGGCGAAGGACCCGCAGGCGCGGCCGACCCCCGAGCAGCTCCTCGCGCTGATCGGCCCGCTCGCCCCCACCGCCCGGCCGTGGCCGCCGGGGGTGTACGCGCAGATCGCCGAGCGGCGTGCCGACGCGGCCCGGCTGGCCGCCGGCGAAGCCGCGCACCCGGGCACCGCCACTCTCACGGCCGCCGCCACCCTCGCGGCCGCCGCCGTCCCCACCCCGACCGCGCCGGCCACGCTGCTGGTCGGCCCGGACGGCCCCGCCGCCCCGGGCTCCCCGACCGCAGTGCGCCGCCGTCGGCCGTGGCTGCGCGCCGGGTTGATCACGGGCCTGGTGCTCGCCGCCGGCGCGGCCGCCGTGCTCGCGATCGGCCCCGCCGACGTGTACTACTCCGTCGTCCCGGAGCCCGTGCCCACCCCCGGCACCACCCCGCTGGCCCAGGTCGCGGACAAGTACACCAAGACGGTGCCGACCTGTGCGCAGGCCGGGCAGAGCATCAAGCTGCCCGCCGACTTCGGCGCCGCCCAGGGCAACCTCCCCGGGGTGGACCAGCGCAACGACGACAACGGACTGACCCACCCGGAGAACTTCTGCGTCTGGAACAGCCGGTCCGGTGACGAGGTCTACATCGGCTGGGACCTCTTCCGCTCCGTCCCCGGCGGCCCCAGCGGCGCCACCCGGGCGAAGCAGCACTACGAGGGCTACTACATCCGCGGCGAGACCAAGCGCGACCAGGCGCTGGGCTTCGCGGACGAGGGCCTGTGGCTGACCAACCCCGACGACTCCGACTGCGTGCTCTACGCCCGGGACGTCAACCTCTACCTCTTCGTCCAGATCAAGGGCACCCGCTACCCGAAGGGCGCCTGCGCCGACTTCACCAAGGACACGGCCCACCAGGCCGCGACGGCGGTGGCCGCCCTGTGAGCGAGGTGCCCCCGGTCCCCCGGCAGGCCGGCCCGTACCGGCTGCTCACCGAACTCGGGCGCGGCGGCATGGGCCGGGTCATGCTCGGCGTCGCACCGGACGGGCGCCCGGCGGCGGTGAAGCTGGTGCACGCCCGGCACGCGGCCGACGACGGCTTCCGCACCCGGTTCCGGCGCGAGGTGGCGGCCTCGCGCCAGGTGTCCGGGGCCCACACCGCCGCCGTGCTGGATGCCGACGCGGACGCCGCACAGCCGTGGCTCGCCTCGGTCTTCGTGGCCGGCCCGGCACTGGGCGCAGCCGTCGAGCAGACCGGCGCGCTGCCGGAGCCGGCGCTGCACCGGCTGGCGGTGGGCCTGGCCACCGCGCTGGCCGAGATCCACGCGGTCGGCCTGGTCCACCGCGACCTCAAGCCGGAGAACGTCCTGCTCGCCGAGGACGGCGCCCGGGTGATCGACTTCGGCATCGCCCGGGCGGCCGAGGCCGGCGACGCCACGGAACTGACCGGCACCGGCTGGGTGGTGGGCTCACCGCCGTTCATGTCGCCGGAGCAGGCGCAGAGCCTTCCGCTGACCGGGGCGAGCGACGTGTTCTCGCTCGGCTCGGTGCTGGTCCTCGCCGCGACCGGTCGCGTCCCGTTCCCCGGTCCGTCCCCGCTGCAGACGCTCTACCGGCTGGTCCACGCGGAGCCCGACCTGACCGGGGTACCGGCCTCCCTGCACGGGATCGTGGCGCGCTGCCTGGCCAAGGCTCCCGAGGACCGTCCCACGCCCGGTCAGCTGCTCCTCCTGCTCGGGACGGTGGCTCCGGCGGCCCGCCCCTGGCCACCGGCCGTGCACCGGTTGATCGACGACCGGCGGGCCGCGGCCGACGCCCTGCTCGACCGGGCTCCGGGGCCGGCGGCACCGACCGTCCCGCCGGCCACCGGGCCCATGGCACCCGTCGCCGCCCCGACCTCCGGGCCGACGGCGGTCACGGCCGGGCCGGCCCCGCGCCGCACCGCGCGACGCCGGATCGCCTGGGTGGCGGCGGTCGCGCTGCTGGCGGTCGGCGTCGGCAGCTGGCTGGCGCTGCGTCAGGACGACGGCCCCGGACCCCCCGACGCCTACCTGACTATGCCGACCTGCGCGCAGGCCACACCCGGGGTGCCGCTGCGCGACCAGTGGCGGCCGGACCAGGACAAGGACCGGGACGACGCGGACTCCGCACGACTGGAGTGCTCCTGGTACGGCAAGGACCGGCCGATGGCGGACGGCTGGAACTCCGCCGCGAGCGCCGTCGTCTCCTGGGAGCTGTTCCGCTCGAACCCCAGCACCAACGCCACCCGCAAGCAGCAGCAGGACTTCGACAGCAGCTCCAAGGGCCGCGTCGAGAACGGATTCGGCGACGGCGCCTACTGGACGGACGCCGACACCGGGCGCGCCTCCTGCCAGCTCAACGTGCGCTCGGCCAACCTCGTGGTCCGGATCTACCTGACCCGCACCGCGCACCCGGACTGCGAGGCCGAGGCCCGGACCCTGGTCCGGCCGGTCCTGGCGGCGGTGCCGCGCCGGACGGGCTGACCCGCCCGGCCCGGTGCGGTCGCCGCCGCCCGGTAGGGTCGCCCCATGAGCGACCTCGTGACGGCACCCTTCGGCAGCTTCGACCTGGTCCGCCCGGCGCTGGCCGCCGTCGGCGATCTGGTGGCCCCGGTGGCCGACGCACTCGAGAACTGGAGCGCCGCGCCCTCGGTGCTCTACGTGGACACCGATCCGGAGCAGGCGGACACGGCGGCGTTCTGCGCGGCGTACGACACGCCGCCGGAGCTGTCCGCCAACTGCGTGGTGGTGGCCGCCAAGCGCGGCGGCGAACTCACCCTGGCCGCCTGCGTGGTGCTGGCCACCACGCGCCTCGACGTGAACCAGAGCGTCCGCAAGCACCTCGGCGCCCGCAAGGCCTCGTTCGCGCCGATGGACACCGCCGTCGCCGGGACGGGCATGGAGTACGGCGGCATCACTCCCGTCGGCCTGCCCGCCGGCTGGCCGCTGCTCGTCGACGCGGCGGTGGCCGCCGCGCCGCACGTGCTGATCGGCAGCGGCCGCCGCCGCGGCAAGCTGATCCTCCCGGGCGCGGCGCTGGCCGAGCTCCCCGGTGCCGAGGTGCTGGCGGGCCTGGCGGGCTGAACCCTCGACCTCGCAGCCGGCCGGCGGTGCGTCAGCACCGGCCGCGGGCTTGCCTGTCATGCTTGCGTCACTCGGCAATCGGGGCACTGTTCGCTCGATCTTCACCTTTCCTGAGCGCTGCCTGGGTCTTTCCTGACAATACGCTGACAGCTCCCGTGCCAACCCACCGTCAGCGAAGGACTCCGCCATGCCCGCCGCCAAGGCGTACCCCCGCCGTGCCCTGACCGCCCTCTCCGTCGCCGCGCTCGCGGCCGGCTCGCTGGGCATCTGGTCCGGCACCGGCACCGCCGCGCACGCCGCCGCGCTGCCGACGCCGGACCACGTGGTCGTGGTGGTCCTGGAGAACCACGCGTACGACCAGGTCATCGGCAACGCCGCCGCCCCGTACCTCAACTCGCTGGCCGCCGGCGGCGCCACCCTCACCCAGTCGTACGGCATCACGCACCCGAGCCAGCCGAACTACTACGCGCTCTTCTCCGGCGACACCCAGGGCATCGTGGACGACTCCTGCGTCACCCCGGGCTTCAGCTCCGCCGCCAACCTCGGCTCCGAGCTGATCGCGGCCGGCCAGACCTTCGGCAGCTACAACGAGGACCTGCCCGCACCGGGCGACGCCGGCTGCCGGTCGGGCGACTACGCGCAGAAGCACAACCCGTGGTTCGGCTTCGGCAACGTGCCCACCGACAGCGCCGCCACCTTCGACCAGTTCCCGACCGACTTCGGCACGCTGCCCAAGGTGTCCTTCGTCGTCCCGAACCTGTGCAACGACATGCACGACTGCTCGGTGGACACCGGCGACAGCTGGGTCAGCGCCAACCTCTCCGGGTACGCGGCCTGGGCCCTGAACAACAACAGCCTGCTGCTGGTCACCTTCGACGAGGACGACAAGGCGAGCGGCAACCACATCCCGACCCTGGTCTACGGCCAGCACGTCGCGGCCGGCTCCACCACCGGCACCGCCTACAACCACTACGACGTGCTGCGCACCCTGGAGGACCTGGCCGGCCTGACCGCCCACGCGGGCAACGCCGCCACCGCCTCCGACGTCACCGGCATCTGGAACTGACCTCCGGCCTCCCCCGCCGCCCCGCCCCGGCCCTGCACCCCGGGGCGGGGCCCGCACGCACGCGACTGCCCGCCGGCCGGGCCGACGGGCAGTCAGGGACGCTGGGGGCCCGTTTCCCGGGCCCGGCCACCGCGCGGAGGGATCAGAGCTGGTAGAAGTTCGCGTAGTGGTCGGGCGAGTAGTAGACCGCGCCGGTGCTGAAGTCCACCACGATGCGGACGGCGTCCCGGTGGGCACCGCAGCTGCGCGGGTAGACGTCGTACTCGTAGTAGGTGTCGCCGGAGGGCAGCTCGCCCTCGTAGTTGGAGAACTGGCCACCGGCGTAGCTGCACTGGCCGGTCGGCCAGTCGTACCAGCCGCGGTCGGTCGGGTAGCCCATCGAGGACCAGGTCGAGTTGGCCGAGGCGGCGGAGTCGCAGCCGGCCACGTCGCAGGAGCTGTAGACGGCCGCGTTGGCGGCGGGGCTCGCGATGACGGACGCGCCGAGCACGGACGCCACGGCGGCGAGCATGACGGCGGTGCGCTTGGTCCAGGACAGCTGGGAACGACGCTGGGTGAGCACGGGGTCTCCAGGGGGACGAAGTGTGTCTGGCACATGTCAGCCTGCTGGCAGTCCGTGACATCACGGTGTATCGGCGGTTACCGGTTCCGGTCCATTCCCGCCGGCCGCGCCCGCGCCGCTCCAGATCTGGCGGTCCGTCGTTCCGCCCCTGGTCAGGGCGCCTTCGGCCGGCCCTGGCGGACCATCCGCTACGCGCGTCAACTGGCGTGCTACGCGCGTCACTTCCACGGCGGCCGGCCACCTCGCCCGGCGCCCGCACCCGCCCTGCGCTGCGGCGCGGCGGCGGCCTCGGCTCCCAGCAGATGACCAGTCAACTACCACCGTCCTCCCAGGATCCGCGCGCACGAAGCGAACGGACGGCGGACACCGCGCGAAACCGCGGTACCGGGCAGATCCACGCCAACCCCCGCGAACAGCCCGCCAAGTGACGGACCGGCGGGTGATCCGCCCGGCATGCGATCATGGTGTGATGACGGATCGCACACGACACCTGGTCAGTTCCGGCTCGCCCCTGGAGCCCCGGATCGGCTTCTCCCGGGCCGTCCGGCGCGGGGCGCATGTCGCGGTGGCCGGGACGGCCCCGATCGGGGCGGACGGCGGCACGGTGGGGAAGGGCGACGTCTACGCCCAGACCGTCCGGTGCCTGGACATCGCCGAGGCCGCCCTCCAGGAGGCCGGCGCCACCCTGGCCGACGTGGTGCGGACCAGGATCATGCTCACCGACGCCACCCGCTGGTCGGCCGCCGCGCAGGCGCACGGCGAGCGGTTCGCCACTGTCCGCCCGGCCTGCACCTTCGTCGAGGTGTCGCGGTTCATCGATCCGGACTGGCTGGTCGAGGTGGAGCTGGACGCGATCGTCGACTGAGGAGCGGGCCCGGCGGCGGCGCACCTGCCACGGTCCCGGGCACATGACGGCGGCAAGGTCGCGCCGGGCCGCCGTGCTGCGGTGCGGCGACCGCGCCGACTGCCCGACCGGCCGACCAGAACCGGCCGGTCGCCTTCTTGCGGGGCGCAACCGCCACCCTTAAGGTCGGGCCACCTGCTGAATCCTCACGGCACTCGGCACCCGCTCCGCAGCGTCGCCCAGGTGCGCCCGGGCGTGGCGGGGGCGTCGGCACGAGCGCCGCAGCACCGCGCGAAAGGCTCCGAGTTGTCCGCTCCCACCCCGCGGATCACCGCTGTCGACGCCCATGACCTCCGGTTCCCGAACTCCTGGGCACCGGACGACAGTGACGCGCCGCACCCCGGGCACCGCGCCGCCTACCTGGTGCTGCGCACCGCGGACGGCGGCCCCGAGGGCCACGGTCTCGCCCCGGCCGCCGACCACGACGACCCGCTCGGCGCGCTCGCCGCCCTGGGCCCGCTGCGCGAGCGCCTGCTCGGCAGCTCGGTGGACGAACTCTGCGCCGACCCGGGCGCGTTGCACCGCGACGACCGGTTCCGCGGCCCGTGGCGGGCGGCCCTGGTGCACGCGGTCTGGGACCTGGCCGCCAAGCGTGCGCGCAAGCCGCTCTGGCAGCTGCTCGCCGAGGCCGACCCGCACTGGCTGGTCGGCCAGGTCGACTTCCGCTACCTGACCGACGCGCTCTCCCCCGACGAGGCGCTGCACCTGCTGCGCACGGCGCGGGCCGGCGCGGCGGAGCGGGCCGCGCACCTGCGCCGGGACGGCTACCCCGGCTACGCCGTGCTGCACGGCAGCGCGCCGGAGCAGCAGGCCGCACGCGCCGCGGCCGCCGGCTTCACCCGGGTCAAGCTGCGGGTCGGCGCGGACCTGGCCGAGGACCTGCGGCGCTGCCGCGCCGTGCGCCGGGCCGCCCCGACCGTCCAGCTGGTGATCGACGCGGCGCACCGCTGGGAGATCGGCGAGGCGATCGAATGGACCTGGGCGCTGGCGGAGTTCGACCCGTACTGGGTGGAGCGGCCGACCCGGGCGGACGACCTGCTCGGCCACGCGGCCGTCCGGCGCGAGGTGTACCCGGTCAAGGTGGCCGCGGGCGCGGAGCCGGCCAACCGGGTCGTGGTGAAGCAGCTGCTCCAGGCGGAGGCGGTCGACATCCTGCAGCTCGACTGCTCCCGGGTGTCGGGGGTCAACGAGGGTCTGGCGATCCTGCTGCTGTCCGCCGCGGCCGGTGTGCCGGTCTGCCCGCACCCGGGCGCGCTGGGCCGGGGCGCCCTGGCCCGGCACCTGGCGATGTTCGACTACGTCGCGCTCTCCGGCAGCCTGCAGGACCGGGCGATCGAGGTGGTCGACCGCGGCGAACCGCGCTTCGCCGACCCGCTGGTGACGGCGGCGGGCCGCTGCCCGGCGCCGACCGCACCGGGCCTGTCCGCCGAGCTGCACCCGGTGACGGTCGAGGCCTACCGCTTCCCGGACGGCAGCCACTGGCGCACCGAACCCGCCCGCGGCGCCGCGCCGGCCGCCGGGGTGCTCGCCTGACGCGACGCGCCGGGCGGGCCCGGTGGGCCCGCGGATGCGGCGGAACGCCCGGTCCGACGGGGCACCGGTGGCCTCGCGGTTCGCCCACTTCTTCACGCTGAGCGGGGGCCGGATCACCCGGCTGCGGCAGACCTCCGACACCCTGCCGATCGCCCGAGCGCTGGCGGGCTGACGGAGCGGTGCGCCGACGGACCGACGGGCTGACGGCCGCTCACCAGCGCGGCACCCGCTTCCGGTAGCCGGGGTCGATCGAGCGCAGGTAGCCGGTGTCGTCGCGGGTGCGGATGCCGCACCGCAGGTACTGCTCGTGCAGCCGGGCCAGCGCGTCGCGGTCGAGTTCGACGCCGAGGCCGGGCGCGGTGGGGAGCCGGACGGCGCCGTCCTGGAAGACGAGCGCGCCCTCCTGGACCACGTCCTCGGTCTTCCACGGCCAGTGGGTGTCGCAGGCGTAGGTCAGCTGCGGCGTGGCGGCGGCCAGTTGGGTCATGGCGGCCAGGCTGATGCCCAGGTGCGAGTTGGAGTGCATGGACAGGCCGAGGCCGAAGGTGCGGCAGATCGCCGACAGCTCCTTGGAGCGGTGCAGGCCGCCCCAGTAGTGGTGGTCGGAGAGCACCACCTGCACCGAGCCGCGCTCGACGGCGGGGGCCAGGTCGTCGAACCCGACCACGCACATGTTGGTGGCCAGCGGCATCGGCGCCTCGCGGGCCACCCGGGCCATGCCGTCCAGGCCGGGAGTGGGGTCCTCCAGGTACTCCAGCACGCCGTCGAGCTCGCGGGCCACCCGCAGCGCGGTCTCGACCGTCCAGGCCGCGTTGGGGTCCAGGCGCAGCGGGTGGTCCGGGAAGGCGGCGCGCAGGGCGCGGACCGCCTCGACCTCCTCCTCCGGCGGCAGCACGCCGCCCTTGAGCTTGATCGCCGAGAAGCCGTACCGGTCGACCATCCGCCGGGCCTGGGCCACGATGCCCTCGGGGGTGAGCGCCTCGCCCCAGGCGTCCGGCGGGCCGTCGGGGTGCCCGGCCCACTTGTAGAACAGGTAGGCGCTGTAGGGCACCTCGGTGCGGACGGCGCCGCCGAGCAGGTCCGCGACCGGGCGGCCGGCGGCCTTGCCCTGGATGTCCAGCAGGGCCACCTCGAACGGTGCGAAGACCCGGTCCACGGTGCCGCCGGCCGTGATGGCGCCGGTGAGACCGTGTCCGTCGGCACCGGTCTCGCCGCCGAGCAGTGCGGCCACCCGGTGGTGCAGCGCGTTCAGCCGGTAGACGTCCAGGCCCACGACGGCCTCGGCCACGGTGCGCAGGCGGGCGAGGTGGCCGGCGTCGGCGTGGGTCTCCCCCAGGCCGGTCAGCCCCTGGTCGGTGCGGACCTCGATCACCGCCCGCAGGGCGTAGGGCTGGTGCAGGCCGACGGCGTTGAGCAGTGCGGGGTCGCGGAAGGCCACGGGGGTGACCGTCACGCCGGTGATCCTGATCTGGTCGCTCATCGGGCTGCCTCGATCGCGTCTATGGACATGAACAGCGTTCGGATCCGCGAAAGCCCACCTGGACGGTAGCCCGCACGCGAAAAGCAGGTCAAGCACGACCCGATCGTGACCCGCCCCGACCTTGACGAGGATTGAGTAAAGGAACTTAACTTTACCTACCGCCAGGCACACCCGTCCTACTCCCCGGGAGCACCCCCATGCCTTCCGACCACTCTCCTGGACTCTCCAGACAGATCGGTCTCTTCCAGGCCACCGCCATCAACATGAGCCAGATGTGCGGCATCGGGCCGTTCGTGACCATCCCCCTCATGGTCGCGGCCTTCGGTGGGCCGCAGGCGGTGATCGGCTGGATCGCCGGCGCCGTCCTGGCCCTCGTCGACGGCCTGGTCTGGGCCGAGCTCGGCGCCTCGCTGCCCGGCTCCGGCGGCACCTACGTCTACCTGCGCGAGGCCTTCCAGTACCGGACCGGGCGGCTGATGCCGTTCCTGTTCGTCTGGACCGCGATGCTCTTCATCCCGCTGATCATGTCGACCGGCGTGCAGGGCATGGTGCAGTACCTCGCCTACCTGTGGCCCGGCATCACCACCGGGCAGGGCGACCTGGTGGGCGTCGGCGTGATGGCGCTGGTCTTCCTGCTGCTCTGGGGCAAGGTCGCCAACATCGGGAAGATCACCGTGGCCATGTGGGCCGTGATGATCCTCTCGGTGGTCGCCGTGATCCTGGCCGCCTTCACCCACTTCCACCCGTCGATGGCGTTCAGCTGGCCCGCCCACGCGGTCGAACTGACCCACGGGAGCTTCTGGCTCGGCTTCGCCTCCGGGCTGACCATCGGCATCTACGACTACCTCGGCTACAACACCGCCGCCTACCTGGGCGCCGAGGTGAAGAACCCCGGCCGGGTGCTGCCGCGCGCGATCATCTTCTCGATCCTGGCCATCATGGGCATCTACCTGCTGCTGCAGATCGGCGTGCTGGGCGTGGTGCCCTGGCACGACATGCTCGACCCGAACAACGTGGCCTCCCAGTCGGTGGCCTCGGCGGTCATGGAGAAGACCCTCGGCAAGGGCGCGGCCGACGTGGTGACCGTGCTGATCCTGGTCACCGCCTTCGCCTCGGTCTTCACCGGCCTGCTCGGCGGCTCCCGGGTCCCCTACGACGCGGCCCGCGACCGGCTCTTCTTCCGCTCCTTCGCCAAGCTGCACCCCCGGCACGGGTTCCCGGTGGCGGGTCTCATCACCATGTGCGTGATCACCACCGCCGCCTTCCTGCTGGCCCGGCACGTCGGGGCCTCGGCCGCCCACCCGCCGCTGGCCGTCCTGATCACCCTGCTCACCACGGTCATGGTGATCGTCCAGGCGCTGGCCCAGATCGCCGCCGTCACCGTGCTGAGGAAGCGTCAGCCGCACCTGGCCCGCCCCTACCGGATGGTGCTCTACCCGCTGCCCAGCGTGGTCGCCGGGATCGGCTGGCTGGTGATCTACGGCTACGCGGACAAGGCCAACCCCGGTGTCCACCCGATCGAGTGGTCGCTCGGCTGGGTCGTGCTGGGCCTGGCCGTCTACCTGGTCTGGTCCCGGGTCGAGCGGGTCTGGCCGTTCGGGGCCAAGGAGATCCGCGAGCAGTACCTCGTCGAACAGCAGGCCGAGCCCGCCGCCGCCTCCTGACCGCACCGACCGCCGGGTCCGGTCGGCCGCCGCTCCCCGCGGGACCGGCCGGACCCGGCACGAGGAAACCCCTGATACCGATGAACACACCCTTCCCACCCTCCGAGACCGGTGCGCCCACCGCGCGCCCCGACCACGCGCCCGCCGACGGCGCCGGCCGCCCCGCCCACGCGGTGATCGGCATCGACTTCGGCGGCACCAAGACCGAGCTCGCCCTGGCCGACCCGAAGGGCCGCGTGCTGGCCCGCACCCGGCTGGAGACCCTGGCCGGGCTCGGCCCCGACCAGACCCTCGCCCGGACCGCCCGGGCCGCGCACCGGTTGGCCGCCGAGGCCGTCGAGCGGTTCGGCCTCCCGGTCCTCGCGCACGGCGCCGTCGCCCCCGGCATCATCCAGCCGCACCGGATCCTGCTCACCCCCAACCTGCCCGGCTGGGAGGAGCTGGCGTTGGCCGTCCGGCTGGGCGAGGAGCTGGGCGTCCCGC
>NZ_JBHYKG010000116.1:0-24658 GCF_042741245.1 Kitasatospora sp. NPDC058965 | reverse complement strand
TACTGCAGGGGGGACCCTGTGGGAGAGTAGGACGCCGCCGAACAATCATTCAGGAGAAGCCTCCTTTCCTTCGGGAAAGGGGGCTTCTTCGCGTTGTGCCGGCGGTCGCCGGACGACGTGCACCGGGATGACGTGCACCGGACGGCCACACACTCGGCTCGGAAAGTTTGCGCCATCCTGCAACCCGGAGCGCTCGCCGTACGTGTGCAGTGCGAGAGCCCTCCACCGGGGAGGGACGGCGCCGAAGGGTGGCGAGCGCGGACGATGAGTCTGGTGGACGAGAACTCCTGGCCGTTGGTGCCCGGAATGTGATCCCCCGAACGGCGGCAACGCCGTGATTCGGGGTTACGGTACAGAGCATCAGAACGGGGGAGCGGCCGAGCACGGCCGGACCGAACGGGGGAGTCGCGATGACCCAGCAGCAGTTTCAGAGAACCGCCACCACGCTGGCGCCCATGGTCGAGGTCGAGGACGTCTGGCGAAGCTTCGGCACGGGCCCGACCGCGGTGCACGCCCTGCGCGGGGTCTCCTTCCAGGTCGGCCGTGGCGAGTTGACGGCGCTGCGCGGCCGGTCGGGGTCGGGCAAGACGACGCTGCTCAACCTGGTCGGCGGTCTGGACGCCCCGACCTCGGGCCGGATCACGCTGGACGGGGCGAATCTGGCGGACCTGGACGAGGCGGGCCGACTGGCCCTGCGCCGGGACCGGATCGGGTTCGTGTTCCAGTCCTTCGGCCTGATCCCGATCCTCTCGGCGGCGGAGAACGTGGGCGTGCCGATGCGCCTGCGCAAGGTGCCGGCCGCTCAGCGCGAGGAGCGGGTGGCGGCCCTGCTGAGCCTGGTGGGCCTGGCGGAGCACGCCCAGCAGCGGCCGACCGAGATGTCGGGCGGCCAGCAGCAGCGCGTCGCGATCGCCCGGGCGCTGGCCAACGAGCCGGCCCTGATCATCGCCGACGAGCCGACCGGCCAGCTGGACTCGGAGACCGGCCGCTCGGTGATGGCGCTGCTGCGCGAGGTGGTCCGCAGCGAGGGCGTGACGGTCCTGGTCGCCACCCACGACCCCCAGCTGATGGAGCTGGCGGACCGGGTGGTCGAGCTGCGGGACGGCCACATCGTGGAGTGAGCCCGGTCCTGACCGAAGGTCAGGGTGGATCACGATTGGGCAACTGATCGACGGTTCGGTCCGGTACGTCCTTATTCCGTTCTTACCCGCCCCCGTACTCCCGATAGGGTCGCGACCTCGGCCGCCGCACGCGGCCACCATCGCCAGCACGTCACGGGGGATCACCTTGTCCACGCCGCCGCCGAACGGCTCCTACCCGCCGCCGCCCGCCCAGGGGTACGGTCCGCCCGCGCAGGGCTTCGGACCGCCTGCCGAGGCCTACCAGGATCCGGCGGGCGGTCAGGCCCCGTACGGCTACGGCGGTCTGCCCCCGCAGTCGGCCCAGCCCGGTCAGCAGGCCTGGCAGCAGCCGGCCCCGCAGGCCTACCCCCAGGGTTACCAGCAGGGCTGGCCGGCCACCGACGAGCAGGGCAACCTGCGCTGCCGGTTCTGCGGCTCGGTGCCCGCGGCCGAGGCGACCTTCTACGGCCACCAGGGCCTGCTGATCATGATGCGGTTCCTCAGCCGCCGCGGCCCGTTCTGCCGTGACTGCGGGATCGCCACGCACCGGGCGATGACCGCCAACAGCCTCTTGCAGGGCTGGTGGGGCCTGCTCTCCTCGGTCATCAACCCGATCACCATGCTGCGCAACCTGCCGCAGCGCGCCAAGATCAACAAGCTGCCGCCCCCGATGCCGGGCGGCCCCACCACGCCGATGAACCCGGGGCGCCCGCTCTTCCGGCGGCCGGCCGCGCTCGGCCTGCTCATCCCGGTGCTGGCGATCGGCCTGATCGTCTACTCCGTGCAGGGCAGCCCGGACTACGCCAACGTGGGCGACTGCGTGCAGAACAAGTCGGGCGCGGTGGTGGCCGGGGTGGAGGACAAGAACCCGGACGTGCAGGTGATCAGCTGCTCCGACCCGGGTGCCGAGGCCCGGGTGGTCGGCAAGGTCGACGGTGGCGGGTCGCCCAAGGAGGCCTGCAGCAAGTTCGACGACGCGGACGGCTACTACGTCAAGCAGGGTTCGGACGGCTACACCCTCTGCCTGCACTTCCTCAAGCCGTAGTCCCCACCCCGCCGCGCACTGCGCCGCAGGCCACCGCGCCGCCCCGTCCGCCGATCCGTCAGCGGGCGGGGCGGTGCGTCAATATGGCGCTAAATATGACTGCTGACCAGCCAGATCGAAGGCGAACGTCCCGTCACCCCGTAGTCTCGAGAGCGCGAGCCTGCGCGAACAGGTGTCCGGGAATGGTCCCCGGGCCGGGTCGGCTCAAGAATGGGACGCATGGCACGCGGACGGCTGCGGATCTACCTCGGGGCGGCACCCGGCGTGGGGAAGACCTACGCGATGCTGGCCGAGGCGCACCGGCGGTCGTCGCGGGGCACCGACGTGGTGGTCGGCTTCGTGGAGACCCACGGCCGGGCCAACACCGCCGATCTGCTGCACGGGCTGGAGGCGGTGCCGCGCCGCGTGATGGAGCACCGCGGCGCCGAGTTCACCGAGCTCGACCTGGACGCCCTGCTGGCCCGCCGCCCGCAGGTGGCGCTGGTCGACGAGCTGGCCCACACCAACGTGCCGAGCTGCCGCAACGGCAAGCGCTGGCAGGACGTCGAGGAGCTGCTGGCGGCCGGGATCGACGTGATCTCCACCGTCAACATCCAGCACCTGGAGTCGCTCGGCGACGTGGTGGAGGGCATCACCGGGGTCCGCCAACGCGAGACGGTGCCCGACGACGTGGTGCGCCGGGCCGACCAGATCGAGCTGGTCGACATGTCGCCGCAGGCACTGCGCCGCCGACTGGCCCACGGCAACGTCTACGCCCCGGAGAAGATCGACGCCGCCCTCTCCAACTACTTCCGCCCCGGCAACCTGACCGCACTGCGCGAGCTGGCGCTGCTGTGGACCGCGGACCGGGTGGACGAGTACCTGCAGACCTACCGGGCCGAGCAGGGCATCGACAGCACCTGGCAGGCCCGCGAGCGGATCGTCGTCGGTCTGACCGGCGGCCCGGAGGGGGCCACCCTGATCCGCCGGGCCGCCCGGATCGCGGCCAAGGGGTCCGGCAGCGAGCTGCTGGCGGTGCACATCGCGCGTTCCGACGGCCTGGCCGGCTCGCCCTCCGGCTCCCCGCAGTCGCTGATCGAGCAGCGCGCCCTGGTGGAGAGCCTGGGCGGCAGCTTCCACACCGTGCTCGGCGACGACCCCGCCCCGGCCCTGCTGGACTTCGCGCGCGGGGTCAACGCCACCCAGATCGTGCTCGGCTCCAGCCGCCGCAAGGCGTGGCAGTACGTCTACGGGCCGGGCGTCGGCTCCACGGTGGCCCGCGACTCGGGCGACGTGGACGTGCACATCGTCACCCACGAGCACGTGGCGCACGGGCGCCGGGGGCGGGTCCCGATCCGCCGGGTGACCGACCTGGGCCGGCCGCGGACGATCGCCGGCTGGCTGATCGGGGTGGCCGGACCGCCGCTGCTGGCGGTGCTGCTGACCCACGTGCACGGGCCCGGCCTGCCCACCGACATGCTGCTCTTCCTGTCGGTGACGGTCCTGGCGGCCCTGGTCGGCGGGCTCTTCCCGGCGATCGCCTCCGCGCTGGTCGGCTCCACCGCGCTCAACTACTACTTCACCCCGCCGGTCCACACCCTGACGATCAGCGACCCGCAGAACATCCAGGCCGTGGTGATCTTCACGGCGGTCGGCATCTCGGTGGCCACCGTGGTGGACGTGGCGGCCCGGCGCACCCACGAGGCGGCGCGCAGCCAGGCCGAGGCGCAGACGCTGAGCGCGCTGGCCGGCACCGTGCTGCGCGGCGCACCCGGTGGCGAGGGGCTGCTGACCGCGCTGCTGGACCAGGTCCGCGAGACCTTCCAGCAGGAGTCGGTGGTGCTGTTGGAGCGGGTCGACGAGCACGCGCCGTGGCAGCCGGCCGCGGCCACCGGCCCGCACCCGCCGGCCCGCCCGGAGGACGCCGACGTCGACGTGCCGGTGGGCGAGAACCTGGCCCTGGCACTGTCCGGCCGGGTGCTGCCGGCCGCCGACCGCCGACTGCTGGGCGCCTTCGCGGTGCAGGCCGCGGTGCTGCTGGAGCGCCGCCGGCTGGCCAAGGAGGCGGCCGCGGCCCGGCGGCAGGCCGAGGGCAACCGGATCCGCACCGCGCTGCTCGCGGCCGTCTCGCACGACCTGCGCACCCCGCTGGCCGGGATCAAGGCGGCCGTCTCCTCGCTGCGCGCCGAGGACGTGGACTGGGACCCGGAGGACGAGGCCGAGCTGCTGGCCGGGATCGAGGCCGGCGCCGACCGGCTGGACCACCTGATCAACAACCTGCTGGACATGAGCCGGCTGCAGACCGGCACGGTCACCCCGCTGATCCAGGAGGTGGACCTGGACGAGGTGGTGCCGATGGCCCTGGGCGGGGTGCCCTCCGACGCGGTGCGGCTGGACATCCCGGAGTCCCTGCCGATGGTCCCGGCCGATGCCGGGCTGCTGGAGCGGGCGCTGGCCAACCTGGTGGAGAACGCCGTCAAGTACAGCCCGCTGGACCAGAAGGTGCTGGTCAAGGCGGACGCGTTGGAGCCGCCGTCCGGTCCGGGCCGGGTCGAGCTGCGGGTGGTGGACCGCGGCCCCGGAGTGCCGGAGGAGGCCCGGGAGCGGATCTTCGCGCCCTTCCAGCGCCACGGCGACGCCCCGCGCGGTGCCGGGGTCGGCCTCGGCCTCGCGGTGGCCCGCGGGTTCGTGGAGTCCATGGGCGGCAGCATCACCGCCGAGGACACCCCGGGCGGCGGGCTGACCATGGTGGTCTCGCTGCCCGCCGTGCAGCGCCCGCCCGAGCCGGCCGACGGCGACCAGTCCCCGAACCACCCACTCGCCCCCCGAAAGGCGGAGCTCGCATGACCCGGGTCCTCGTCGTGGACGACGAACCGCAGATCGTCCGCGCCTTGGTGATCAACCTCAAGGCCCGCAAGTACGAGGTGGACGCGGCCCACGACGGCGCCTCCGCGCTGGAGCTGGCCGCCGCCCGCCACCCCGACGTGGTGGTGCTCGACCTCGGGCTGCCCGACATGGACGGGGTCGAGGTGATCAAGGGGCTGCGCGGCTGGACCCGGGTGCCGATCATCGTGCTCTCGGCCCGGCACGCCTCGGACGAGAAGGTCGAGGCGCTGGACGCGGGGGCCGACGACTACGTGACCAAGCCGTTCGGCATGGACGAGCTGCTGGCCCGGATGCGGGCCGCGGTGCGCCGGGCCGAGCCGGTGGCCGGCGAGGACGACTCGCTGGTGACCACCGAGTCGTTCACCGTCGACCTGGCGGCCAAGAAGGTCAACCGGGACGGCGCGGACGTCCGCCTCACTCCGACCGAGTGGCACCTGCTGGAGGTGCTGGTGCGCAACGCCGGCCGGCTGGTCAGCCAGACCCAGCTGCTGCAGGAGGTCTGGGGTCCGGCCTACCGCACCGAGACCAACTACCTGCGGGTCTACCTCGCCCAGCTGCGCCGCAAGCTGGAGCTGGACCCCTCGCACCCGCGCCACTTCATCACCGAGGCGGGCATGGGCTACCGCTTCGAGCCCTGATCCGCCGGGGTCGCGGCACGTCACGGGCGGGGGTACAGCCGGTACCCTTCCCGCATGAGTGGTAACAGCAGCGACCAGCAGCCGGGCCGCCTGCGTCGGATGCTCTCCCGGTTCACCGCCGGGCCGGAGCAGGCGCCGGCGGCCCGGTTGCACGCGGACCCGGGGGAGGCCGGCAGCACCCCGATCGCCCAGGCGGGTGATCGTGAGGTGGTGACCGTCTCCGGCGTCCTGCGCACCGTCTCGGTCCGGCCGCGCGCGGGGGTGCCCGCGCTGGAGGCCGAGCTCTTCGACGGGACGGACGCGCTGGACGTGGTCTGGCTCGGCCGCCGCTCGGTCGCCGGGATAGAAGCCGGCCGCGGCCTCACCGCCAGCGGCCGGGTCAGCCTCGCACGCGGGCGTCGCGTGCTCTTCAACCCTCGCTACGAGCTGCGTCCGGTGGGACAGGGGAGCGATCACCAGTGACCGATCAGCCCGGCGGCGACTACGCCGCCCCGCACGCACTGATCACTGAGGAGCCCGGCGGCACGCCGGGGCAGGAGCTGGACGCGGCCAGCCGGAAGGCGGCGGAGGACGCGGCCGCCTCCCGCGAAGCGGCCGACACCGTCATGGCGGCCTTCGGCGGGGTCCGCGGCCTGATCGACACCACCGTGCCCGGCCTGGTCTTCATCGCCACGTTCACGGTGACGCACCAGGTCTCCGCCGCCGCCTGGGCCGCGGTCGGCCTGTGCCTGCTGCTCGTGCTGGTCCGGTTGCTGCGGCGGGAAACCGTCAAGCACGCCTTCAGCGGCGTCTTCGGGGTGGCGATCGGCGCCTTCTTCGCGATGCGGACCGGCAAGGCGCAGAACTTCTACCTGCCGGGCCTGCTCTACAGCGTCGGCTACTGCCTCGCGCTGGCCGTTTCGGCCTTGGTCCGCTGGCCGCTGATCGGGGTGATGCTCGGCCCGGTCACCGGCGAGATGTTCACCTGGCGCACCCAGAACCCGGGCCGGCTCAAGGCCTACACCAAGGCCACCTGGGCCTGGGTCGCGATCATGAGCATCAAGCCCCTGGTCCTGTTCCCGCTGTACTTCACGGGCGATGCCAACCTGCTGGGCTGGTTGAAGGTGGCCCTCGCGTACCCACCGCTGCTGCTGGCGATGTACGTGACCTGGCAGATCCTGGTCAAGGCCCCGCCGCCGATCAAGGCCGCGGTCCCGGACGAGGACGAGTAGCACAGCGGCCCGGTTCCCCCGAGGGAACCGGGCCGCTGCCGTTCGCCGGACTACTGCGCGGAGGCCCCGGCCGAGAGCAGCGCCTCCAACTCCTCCTCGCGCTCCTGCGCGGCCACGAAGAGCAGCTCGTCGCCGCCCTCCAGGGTGTCCTCGCGGCCCGGCACCAGGACCCGGCCGCCGCGGATGATGGTGACCAGCGCGGTGTCGGCCGGCCAGGAGACCTCGCCCACCCGGGTGCCGACCAGGTCGGCGTCCTCGGCCAGGGTCAGCTCGACCAGGTTGGCGTTGCCCTGGCTGAACCGCATCAGGCGGACCAGGTCGCCGACGCTGACCGCCTCCTCGACCAGGGCCGACATCAGGCGCGGGGTGGAGACCGCCACGTCCACGCCCCAGGACTCGTTGAAGAGCCACTCGTTCTTGGGGTTGTTGACCCGGGCGACCACCCGCGGCACCCCGTACTCGGTCTTCGCCAGCAGCGAGACCACCAGGTTGACCTTGTCGTCACCGGTGGCCGCGATCACCACGTGGCAGCGCTGCAGCGCGGCCTCGTCCAGCGAGGTGATCTCGCAGGCGTCGGCGAGCAGCCACTCGGCCATCGGGACCCGCTCCACCGAGATGGAGTTGGGGTTCTTGTCCACGAGCAGCACCTCGTGGCCGTTCTCCAGCAGCTCGCCGGCGATCGACCGCCCGACGGCGCCCGCTCCCGCAATCGCCACGCGCATCAGTTCGCCTCCTTCGAGCCGTGTGCCGCCGGGCCGGCCGAGAACGCGGCCTCGACCGCGGCCAGCTCGGACCTGCGCACCATCACCTGCACCAGGTCGCCCTCCTGCACCACCATCTGCGGGGTGGGCAGCGCGCCCTCGCCGAGCCGGGTGACGAACGCGATCCGGGCCCCGGAGGCCTGCTCCAGCTCGGTCAGCGGGTGGCCGACCCAGGACGGGTCGAAGGCCACCTCGGCCAGCTGCACGGTGCCGCTGGGGTCCTGCCAGAGCGGCTCGGCGCCGCTGGGCAGCAGCCGGCGCAGCATCTGGTCGGCGGTCCAGCGCACGGTGGCCACCGTGGGGATGCCCAGCCGCTGGTAGACCTCGGCGCGGCGGGGGTCGTAGATCCGGGCCGCGACGTGCTCGACGCCGAAGTTCTCCCGGGCCACCCGGGCCGCGATGATGTTGGAGTTGTCACCGCTGCTGACGGCGGCGAAGGCATCGGCTTCCTCGATGCCGGCCTCGCGCAGGGTGTCCTGGTCGAAGCCGACGCCGGTGACCCGGCGGCCGTTGAAGCCGGAGCCGAGGCGGCGGAAGGCGGTGGGGTCCTGGTCGACCACGGCCACCGAGTGGCCCTGCTTCTCCAGGGCGCGGGCGAGCGCGGATCCGACCCGCCCGCAACCCATGATCACGATGTGCACGGTGCTGTTACCTCACCCGTCTCGTTGGGCTCTTGACCTGCGCAAACACCGTTCGGTTTCCTTCCGTGCCGGCGCCCGGGCGCGGCGGTTCTGGTGCCGCATCCGTCACGGGGATACGGCTCGGCAACGTCAGTGTTGCCCGTCAGCTGGCCATTCGACACTATCCGGTCTGTAGAACAAGGTCTCGACGGGCTGACGCGGTGGTGGTATCCGGAGCCGGGCGTTCCGTGATCGCGGAACGGCGGGCGGACGCCGGAGCCGGGCGGGGCACGGTACCGTCGGGTGTTCGTCCCGATTCCGCCCGGGGCGTGAGCGCGCCCCGCAGCCACGCCGACGCCAGCAAGGACCACCTCACGTGACTCGCAACACCCCGCCCCGTTCCGCCGGCCAGTCGCGCCAGGGCGCCGAGGGCCGCAAGGTCGGCCAGGTCGCCCGCCCGCGCTGGTCCGGCAAGGCCCGGCCGGCCGAGGCGAAGGCTGCCGCGCCCAAGGGCCCGGGCGGCGACCCGCTGGTCGGCGAGCGCTACGAGGTCGAGGTCGGCGCGGTGGCGCACGGCGGCGGGCACTGCGTGGCCCGGCACGAGGGCCGGGTGCTCTTCGTGCGGCACGCGCTGCCCGGCGAGCGGGTGGTGGTCGAGGTGACCGAGGGCACCACCAAGTCCCGGTTCCTGCGCGCGGACGCCGTCGAGGTGCTCAGCCCGAGCAAGGACCGGATCGAGCCGCCCTGCCCGTTCGCCGGGCCGGGCAAGTGCGGCGGCTGCGACTGGCAGCACGTCACCCCGGGCGGCCAGCGCAAGCTCAAGGCGGCCGTGCTGACCGAGCAGCTGGCCAAGCTGGCCGGCCTGACCCCGGCCGAGGCCGGCTGGGACGGCAGCGTGGAGCCGGTCGGCGGCAAGCTGCCGGCCGGGCAGGTGCCGGCCTGGCGCACCCGGGTGCAGTACACGGTGGACGGCGAGAGCGGCCGGGTGGGCCTGCGCAAGCACCGCTCGCACGAGGTGCAGCTGATCGACCGCTGCCTGATCGCCGCCGAGGGGATCACCGAGCTGGGCGTCGAGGCCCGCGACTGGACCGGGCTGGCCTCGGTGGAGGCGATCGCGGCCACCGGCTCCTCGGACCGCCAGCTGGTGCTGCGCCCGCTGCCCGGCGAGCAGCTGCCGCTGGTCGAGCTGGACCGGCCGGTCTCGCTCACCCGGGTCGACCAGCAGGAGATCCACCACCGGGTGCACGGGCGCAACTTCGTGCGCGAGCGGGCGGTCGGGCGGACCTGGCGGGTGAGCGACGGCGGGTTCTGGCAGATCCACCCCGAGGCGCCGGACACCCTGGTGAACGCGGTGCTGGAGGGCCTGGACCCGCAGTGGGGCGAGAACGCGCTGGACCTGTACTGCGGGGTGGGCCTGTTCGCCGGTGCGCTGGCCGAGCGGGTCGGCGAGGACGGCGCGGTGCTGGGCATCGAGTCCGGCAAGCAGTCGGTGGCCGACGCCCGGCACAACCTGGCCGCGCTGGAGCAGGTGCGGATCGAGTGCGACAAGGTGGAGACGCTGCTGCCGCGCACCGGGATCACCGAGACCGACCTGATCGTGCTGGACCCGCCGCGGGCCGGCGCCGGCCGCGAGACGGTCCGCCACCTGGCCGGCCTGTCGGCCCGTCGGATCGCCTACGTGGCCTGCGACCCGGCCGCGCTCGCCCGGGACCTGGCCTACTTCGCCGAGGGCGGTTACCGGCCCGTCTCGCTGCGGGCCTTCGACCTGTTCCCGATGACCCACCACTTCGAGTGCGTGGCGATCTTGGAGCCGGCCCGCACCCGGGACTGATCCGCCGTCAGACGGCCAGCGCCTGGTCGTAGCGGGTGAGCACCAGGCGGGCCAGATCGGCGTGCGCGCCCAGCGGCTCGGCCGTCACACAACCGCCGCTGCGGCCGGCCCGCCGGGCGAAGAAGCCGGGCGCCAGCAGGTAGCTGGCCACCGCGACCCGGCGGTGGCCGGCGGCGCGCAGCGCGGCGACCGCCTCGGCGGGGCTCGGGGCGGCGGCGCACAGGTAGCCGGGGGCGACCGGGCGGCCCAGGTGGGCGCCGAGCAGCGCGGCCATCTCGGCCGCGGCCGCGTTGCCGGCCGGGTCGGTGGAGCCGGCCGCGGCCAGGACCACCGCGTCCGCCGGTTCGCCGGCCTCGGCCAGCCGCGCGCCCAGCGCCCGGGCCAGCAGCGGGTCGGGACCGAGCGGCCCCGCCGTGCGGACGGCCAGGTGCGGTGCGGCGGCGGCGACCGCCGGCAGGTCGACCTGGAGGTGGAACCCGGTGCCGAGCAGCAGCGGCACCAGCACCGCGGTGCCGCGCAGGCCCGCCAGCACCTCGGCCGGGGCCGGGTCGGCGTGGTCCAGGAAGGCCAGGTGGGCGTCCAGGCCGGGGCGCTGGGCCCGCACCTCGGCCAGCAGCGCGTGGTGGGCGGCCACTCCGGCGGCGTCCCGGGTGCCGTGCGCCACCGCGACCAGGGCGGCCGTCACGCCGCCGCCAGCAGGCTGTAGCCGCGCTTGGGCACGGTGCGCACCAGCCGGGCGTGGTCGCCGAGCGCACCGCGCAGCCGGGCGATGGCGGCCTCCACCGCGTGCTCGTCGGCCTGGGTGCCGATCCAGGCCCGGCGCAGCAGTTCGGCCCGGCTGAGCACGTGCCCGGGCTGTTCGGCCAGCGCCCGCAGCACCGCGGCCAGCAGCGGCGGCAGCTGCACCGGCTCGGCCCCGTCGATCAGCACCGCGTTGCCCTGCAGCGTCACCCGGCTGGTGCCGGAGCGCAGTTCGCGCCGGTTGCGCTGCGGCAGCACCGACTCGATGGCGCGCACCATGGCGCCCAGCCGTCCGCGCTCGGGGCAGTGCGGGGTGATGCCGGCCTCCTCCAGCGGGCGGGCGCAGACCGGGCCGACGCAGACCGGCAGCACCTCCTCGCGCAGCCCGGCCAGCACCTCCGCGCGCAGGCCGAGTTCGTCGGCGGTGCCCAGGAAGGCGGTGATCGCGGGGGCACTGGTGAAGGTGAGCGCGTGCACCTCGCGGCGGGCGGTCTGCTCGACCAGCCGGCGCAGCGGGGAGAGGTCCTCGGGCGGGGCCCAGCGGTAGACCGGGACCGGGATCACCTCGGCGCCGCGCTCGCGCAGCGCGGCCGAGAAGCCGTCCAGCGATGCGCCGTGCTCCTGCACGGCCACCCGTCTGCCGCGCAGGTCACGGGCGAGCAGCCAGGCGAGCAGCTCGTCGGTGGCCTCGGTGGCGGGGGACCAGGTCTCGCTCAGCCCGCCGGCCCGCACCGCCCCGGTGGCCTTGGGGCCGCGGGTGAGCACCACCGCGGGGGCGCACACCTCGGCCAGCCGGGCGCCGTGGCCCCAGCCGTCGGCGGCGCTGAGCCAGCCGCGCCAGCCGACCCCGGTGGTGGCCACCACGTAGTCCAGCGGCGCGGTCAGGCACTGCTCGGTGGCCCGGCGCAGCGCCTCGTCGTCCTCCAGGGGCATGATCCGCAGGGCCGGCGCCTCGACCACCCGGGCACCGCGCCGGCGCAGCAGCGCGACGAGCTCCTCGCGGCGGCGGGCGGCGGTCACGCCGATGGTGTAGCCGACCAGCGGACTCGAAGGCTGAAGTGCAGTCATGGGGTGCAGGCTCGGTCAGCACTGTTTCGCCCTCGTTGCGCAGCGGTCACGTGCCGGTAAGCGCCCGGCGGCCCGTGGTTACGGAAGATTTCGGGACGGTCACCCTGATCGGCCCCGCCGGTGAGCGGAACGTACCCCGGGCGCAACAGGGGTGACCCGGTGGCGAAACAGGCCGCCGCGACGCTCGGTGCCATGACGACGACCGACACCCACTGCCCGTACTGCTCGTTGCAGTGCGGCATGCGCCTGACCGGCCCGGACCGGCCGGGTGCTGCGGCGCGGGTGCTGGAGCGTCCGGACTTCCCGGTCAACCGCGGTGCGCTGTGCGGGAAGGGCCAGTCGGCGACCGAACTGCTGGACGGTGCACGGCGGCTGACCGAGCCCCTGGTGCGCGACGGCGCGGGGGCGCTGCGCACCGCGAGCTGGGCCGAGGCGCTGGACCGGGTGGCCGAGGGGCTGCGGTCCACCGCCGAGCGGCACGGCCGGGACGCGGTGGCGGTCTTCGGCGGCGGCGGGCTGACCAACGAGAAGGCGTACCTGCTGGGCAAGTTCGCCCGGGTGGTGCTGCGCACCCCGCACATCGACTACAACGGCCGGTTCTGCATGTCCTCGGCCGCGGCCGCGCACCGGCGGGCGTTCGGCCTGGACCGCGGGCTGCCGTTCCCGCTGGCGGACGTCGCCACTGCGGACTGCGTGATCCTGGTCGGCGGCAACCCGGCCGAGACGATGCCGCCCGCTCTCCGCTACTTCCGCGAACTGCGCGAGCGCGGCGGCACGTTGATCGTGGTCGACCCGCGCCGCACGCGGACCGCCGAGCAGGCCGACCTGCACCTGCAGCCGGTGCCCGGCACCGACCTGGCGCTGGCCCTCGGCCTGCTGCACCTGGCGGTGGCCGACGACCTGGTGGACAACCGGTTCGTCGCGGAGCGCACCACCGGCTTCGCCGAGGCCCGCACCGCCGCGATGAACTACTGGCCCACCCGGGTGGAGCGGATCACCGGCGTGACGGCCGGTCAGCTGGCCCGGACGGTGGAGCTGTTCGCCGGCGCCGAGAAGGCGATCGTGCTCACCGCCCGCGGCCCCGAGCAGCAGAGCAAGGGCGTGGACACGGTCGGCGCCTGGATCAACCTCTGCCTGGCGCTGGGCAAGGCGGGCCGCCCGGGCTCCGGCTACGGCTGCCTGACCGGCCAGGGCAACGGCCAGGGCGGGCGCGAGCACGGCCAGAAGGCGGACCAACTGCCCGGCTACCGCTCGATCGAGGACCCGGCGGCCCGCGCGCACCTGGGCGAGGTCTGGGGCGTGGATCCGGCCGAGCTGCCCGGGCCCGGCCGCTCCGCCTACGAGCTGCTGGACACCCTCGGCACCGAGGGCGGTGCCCGGGCCCTGTTCCTGCTGGGTTCCAACCCGGTGGTGTCGGCCCCGCGCGCCGGGCACGTGACCGAGCGGCTGCGCGCACTGGACTTCCTGGCCGTCAGCGACCTGGTGCTCTCCGAGACCGCCCAGCTGGCGGACGTGGTGCTGCCGGTGACCCAGTGGGCGGAGGAGACCGGCACGCTGACCAACCTGGAGGGCCGGGTGATCCTGCGTCAGGCCGCCCTGGCCGCGCCGGCCGGGGTGCGCAGCGACCTCGCGGTGCTGCACGAGCTGGCCGCGCGGCTCGGGGTCGAGAAGGGCTTCCCGACCGACCCCGAGGAGGCCTTCGAGGAACTGCGCCGGGCCTCGGCCGGCGGCCAGGCCGACTACGCCGGGATCAGCTACCGCCGCATCAAGGAGCAGGACGGCGTCTTCTGGCCCTGCCCCGACGAGCAGCACCCGGGCACCCCGCGGCTGTTCCTGGACCGGTTCGCCACCGAGGACGGCCGGGCCCGGTTCGTGCCGGTCTCCTACCGCCCGGCCGCCGAGCTGCCGGACGACGCCTACCCGCTGTACCTGACCACCGGCCGGGTGCTGGCGCAGTACCAGAGCGGCGCGCAGACCCGCCGGGTGCCGCAGCTGGCCCAGGCCGCGCCGGGCCCGTTCGTGGAGCTGCACCCGCAGCTGGCCGAGCGGCTCGGGGTGGCCGAGGGCGAGCCGCTGCGGGTGACCAGCCGGCGCGGCCGGGCGGTGGCGCCGGCCCGGGTGACCGACACCATCCGGCCCGACACCGTCTTCATGCCCTTCCACTGGGCGGGCGCCGGACGGGCCAACACACTGACCAACCCCGCGCTCGACCCCGTCTCCCGGATGCCGGAGTTCAAGGTCTGCGCCGTGCGAGTGGAGCGGGTGCGATGAGGATCGCGGTGGTGGGCGCCGGACTGGCCGGCGCCAGGTTCGCCCAGCAGTACCGGGCGCTGGGCGGGCAGGGCGAGCTGACCCTGTACGGCGCCGAGGAGCGCGGCCCCTACAACCGGGTGCTGCTGGCCGAGGTGCTGGCCGGGCGCTACGACTTCGAGATGATCGCGCTGCCCTACGGGCCCGGCGTCGAGCTGCGGACCGGCCGCGAGGTGCTGGCGCTGGACCCGGCCGGGCGGCGGCTGCTGGCCGGGGGCGGCGACTGGACCGGCTACGACCACCTGGTGCTGGCCACCGGCGCCAACCCGGTGCTGCCCCCGCTGCGCGGCCTGCGCGGCGCGGGCGGACTGCGCCCGGGCGTGCACGCCTTCCGCACCCTGGCCGACTGCGCCCGGCTCGCCGAGGACGCCGCGACCGCGGAGCGCGCGGTGGTCATCGGCGGCGGGGTGCTGGGGGTGAGCGCGGCCCGGGCGCTGGCGTCGCTCGGCCTGCCGGTGGAGATCGTGCACCAGGCGCCGCACCTGATCGAGCGCCAGCTGGACGAGCGGGCGGCCGACGCGCTGCGCGGCGCGCTGGCCGGCCTGGGGGTGGTGAGCTACCTGGACAACCGGGCCCGGGCGCTGTGCGGCCCGGCCGGCGAGGACCCGGCCGCGCTCGGCCGGGTGACCGGGGTCGAGCTGGCCAACGGCTACCGGCTGGAGGCCGACCTGGTGGTGCTCGCCTGCGGGGTGCGCCCGCGCACCGGACTGGCGCACGCGGCCGGACTGGCGGTGCGTCAGGGCGTGCTGGTCGACGACCGGCTCGCCACCGGCGCACCGGGCGTGCACGCCCTCGGCGACTGCGCCGAGCACCGCGGCCGGGTGCACGGCCTGGCCGAACCCGCCTACCAGATGGCCGAGGCGCTGGCCGCCCGGCTGTCCGGCGCCGACCCCGAGGCCCGCTGGACCGGCGCCCGCACCCTCTCCCGGCTCAGCACCGGCCCGCTGGAGTACGCCGCGTTCGGCGAGAGCGGCGGGCGCGCCGAGGCCGAGCCCGGCACCGACGTGCTGCGGCTGGCCGACCCCACCCGGGGGACCTACAAGAAGCTCGTGCTGCGCGGCGACCGGCTCGTCGGCGGCATCCTGCTGGGCGACCTGGCCACGGTCGGTGCCCTGACCCGGGCGTACGAGCGGGACGACCCGCTGCCCGACGACCTGCTGCCCCTGATCACCACCACCCGAGGAGCCCGCCCGTGATCGTCAAAGACCTGGTCCTGGTCGGCCACGGCATGGTCGGACAGCGTTTCCTGGAAGCCCTGTTCGAGCAGCCCGCCACCGAGCAGGCGCACCGCTGGCGGGTCACCGTGCTCGCCGAGGAGCCCCGACCCGCGTACGACCGGGTGCACCTGACCTCCTGGTTCTCCGGCACCTCGGCCGAGGAGCTGTCGCTCTGCAGTCCGGAGTTCGTCGCCGAGCACGGCATCGACCTGCGCCTGGGCGAGCCGGCCGTGGCGATCGACCGGGCGGCCCGCACGGTGACCACCGCGAGCGGCGCCGCACTGCGCTACGACGCACTGGTGCTGGCCACCGGCTCGTACCCGTTCGTGCCGCCGGTGCCCGGGCACGAGGCCGAGGGCTGTTTCGTCTACCGGACCATCGAGGACCTGGAGGCGATCCGCGCGGCGGCCGGCGGGGCCGGCGTCGGCGCGGTGGTCGGCGGCGGCCTGCTCGGCCTGGAGGCGGCCGGCGCGCTGCGGGCGATGGGCCTGCAGACCCACGTGGTGGAGTTCGCCCCGCGGCTGATGGCCCTCCAGGTGGACGACGGCGGCGGCACCCTGCTGCGGCGCAAGATCGAGGAGCTGGGGGTGCGGGTGCACACCGGCGCCGGCACCCAGCGGATCGAGACCCTCCCGGACGGCCGGGTCCGCTCGATGGCGCTGTCCGACGGCTCCGAGCTCGACGTCGACCTGGTGGTCTTCTCGGCCGGCGTGCGTCCGCGCGACCAGCTGGCCAGGGACTGCGGCCTGACCGTCGGCGAGCGCGGCGGCATCGCGGTGGACGAGCACTGCCGGACCTCGGACGAGCACATCTGGGCGATCGGCGAGTGCGCGCTGGCCGCGGACGGCCGGGTCTACGGCCTGGTGGCCCCCGGGTACGCGATGGCCGAGACGGCGGCCCGCGACCTGTTCGGCGCCGCCGGGTCGTTCACCGGCGCGGACACCTCCACCAAGCTCAAGCTGCTGGGCGTGGACGTGGCCAGCTTCGGCGACGCGCTGGGCAGCACCCCGGGGTCGCTGGAGGTGGTCTTCGCGGACAGCCGGGCCGGCGTCTACAAGAAGCTGGTGGTCAGCGAGGACGGCTGCCTGCTGGGCGGGGTGCTGGTCGGCGAGGTGGACTCCTACGCCACGCTGCGCCCGCTGGCGGTGAGCCGGACCAAGCTGCCGATGCCCGCCGAGCAGCTGCTGGTCCCGGCCGGCCCGAACAGCCACGGTCCGCTGGTGCTGCCGGACGAGGCGGTGGTCTGCTCCTGCCACAACGTGACCAAGGGCGCCATCCGCGCCGCGGTCTCCGAGCAGGGCCTGCACACCGTCCCCGAGGTCAAGAAGTGCACCAAGGCCGGTACCGGCTGCGGCAGTTGCGTGAAGCTGCTGGGCACCATCGTGACCGAGGAGCTGGAGGCCGGCGGCATCGCGGTGGACCGCGGGCTGTGCGAGCACTTCGCGCACACCCGGGCCGAGCTCTACGAGATCGTCCGGGTCAAGGGGATCACCACCTTCTCCCGGCTGGTCGACGAGCACGGCAAGGGCGAGGGCTGCGACGTCTGCAAGCCGGCCGTGGCCTCGATCCTGGCGAGCCTGGGCAACGGGCACGTGCTGGACGGCGAGCAGGCCGCGCTGCAGGACACCAACGACCACTTCCTGGCCAACCTGCAGCGCAACGGCTCCTACTCGGTGGTGCCCCGGGTGCCGGGCGGCGAGATCACCGCCGAGGGCCTGATCACCATCGGCGAGATCGCCCGCGACTACGGCCTCTACACCAAGATCACCGGCGGTCAGCGGATCGACCTGTTCGGCGCCAGCGTGGACCAGCTGCCGCAGATCTGGCGCCGCCTGGTGGATGCCGGGTTCGAGTCCGGTCACGCCTACGGCAAGGCGCTGCGCACCGTGAAGTCCTGCGTGGGGCAGACCTGGTGCCGCTACGGGGTGCAGGACTCGGTGGGCCTGGCGATCGAGCTGGAGCTGCGCTACCGCGGCCTGCGGGCCCCGCACAAGCTCAAGTCCGCGGTCTCCGGCTGCGCCCGCGAGTGCGCCGAGGCGCAGAGCAAGGACTTCGGCGTGATCGCCACCGCCGAGGGCTGGAACCTGTACGTCGGCGGCAACGGCGGCATGACGCCGCGCCACGCCGACCTGCTGGCCGCGGACCTGGACCACGACACGCTGCTCCGCACCATCGACCGGTTCCTGATGTTCTACATCCGCACCGCCGACCGCCTGGAGCGCACCGCGCCGTGGCTGGACCGCCTGGAGGGCGGCCTGGACCACCTGCGGGCGGTGGTGATGGACGACTCGCTGGGGATCTGCGACGAGCTGGACGAGTTGATGGCCCGGCACGTGGAGACCTATGAGGACGAGTGGGCGGCCACCCTGGCCGACCCCGACCGGGTGCGGCGGTTCGTCTCGTTCGCCAACGCGCCCGGCACCCCCGACCCGACGGTCCGCTTCGTCCCCGAGCGCGACCAGATCCGCCCCGCCCGACCCGACGAGGACGGCCGCGTCCTGATCGGCCCCAACCTGGAGGTGCGTAGCCGATGACCACGGTACAGATCGATGACGGACAGGGCTGGAGCAGGATCTGCGAGCTCGACGACCTGGTCCCGGGGCGCGGGGTGGCGGTGCTGCTGCCCGACGGCACCCAGGCGGCGGTCTTCCGCACCCGCGGCGGCGAGCTGTACGCGCTCGACAACCGCGACCCGTTCAGCGGCGCCTACGTGATGTCCCGCGGGCTGACCGGCAGCCGGGGCGAGGCGCCGGTGGTGGTCTCGCCGATGCTCAAGCAGGCCTTCGACCTGCGGACCGGGCGGTGCCTGGACGAGGAGACCGCGCCCGACGGCTCGCCGGCCCACCTGCGGACCTGGCCGGTCCGGGTGGCCGTGGCGGCCCTGGCGGTGGCCGGATGAGCGCGCCCACCGTCACCGAGGTCGGCGGCAGAGCCCGCCGGATCGAGCTGTGGCAGCCCGAGGACACCGCGTTCTGGGAGCAGGCCGGGGCCAGGATCGCCCGGCGCAACCTGGTCTTCTCGGTGCTCTCCGAGCACATCGGCTTCTCGGTCTGGAGCCTGTGGTCGGTCCTGGTGCTCTTCCTCGGTCCGAAGTACCACATCGACGCCGCCGGGAAGTTCACCCTCACCGCGCTGCCCACCGCGCTCGGCGCGGTGCTGCGGATCCCGTACACCTTCGCGGTGGCCCGGTTCGGCGGGCGCAACTGGACCGTGTTCAGCGCGCTGCTGCTGCTGGTGCCGACCGTGCTGGCCGGGATCGTGCTGGAGCCCGGGGTCTCGTACACCACGCTGCTGCTGGTGGCCTGCGTGGCCGGGGTGGGCGGCGGCAACTTCGCCTCCTCGATGGCCAACATCAACGCCTTCTACCCGCAGCGGCTCAAGGGCTGGGCACTGGGCGTCAACGCCGGCGGCGGCAACCTCGGGGTGCCGGTGGTGCAGCTGCTCGGACTGCTGGTGCTGGCCACCGCCGGCGCCGCCCACCCGCGGCTGCTGCCGCTGGTCTACCTGCCGCTGATCGTGCTGGCGGCGCTGGGCGCGGCGCTGCGGATGGACAACCTCGGCGCCCTGCGCAACGACCGCGGGGCGCTGCGCGAGGTGGCCCGGCAGCCGCACACCTGGGCGGTCTCGGCGCTCTACATCGGCACCTTCGGCTCCTTCATCGGCTTCGGCTTCGCCTTCGGGCAGGTGCTGCAGGTGCAGTTCCACCAGCAGTTCGACACCGCGGTGAAGGCCTCCTACCTGACCTTCCTGGGCCCGCTGCTGGGCTCGCTGATCCGGCCGGTCGGCGGCCTGCTGGCCGACCGGTTCGGCGGGGCGAAGGTGACCTTCTGGACCTTCGCGGCGATGGCGGCCGGCGCCGCCGCCGTGCTGGAGGCGTCCCGGCAGCACTCGCTGGGCCTCTTCCTGGCCGGGTTCATCGTGCTCTTCGTGCTCAGCGGCCTCGGCAACGGCTCGACCTACAAGATGATCCCGGCGATCTTCCGGGCCAAGGCGGCCCGGGCGGTGGCCGCCGGGACCGACCCCGAGGAGGCCGAGCGGACCGCGCGGCGGCGCAGCACCGCACTGATCGGCCTGGCGGGCGCGATCGGCGCCTTCGGCGGAGTGCTGGTCAACATGGCCTTCCGGCAGTCGTTCCTCAGCTCGCACAACGGTGACGGTGCGTACCTGGCCTTCCTCGGGTACTACGCGCTCTGCCTGGTGCTCACCTGGGCGGTCTACCTGCGGCGGGGGGTGGCGGGGGCCCGCGTGTGATCCACAGTTGAGCAGCGCGTGAACAGGGCGCGAACGGCGGGCAATGCGCCCCCGTTCGCGCCCTTGTCGCGCTAGCGCTTGAGCGCTAGCTTCGAAGACATGGGTAAGAAGCAGCTCAACGTGCGGGTGGACGCCACCACCGCTGAGATGGCCCGCGAGCGGGCGGAGCAGCAGGGGATCAGCATGAACCAGTACATCGAGCGGCTCGTCCTGCAGGACATGGGCGAGGCCGGTCTGCGCTTCGTGGACGCGGCGGCGCAGTTCATGAAGGAGTACGAGAGCGAGTTCCTGACCGAGTTCGGCGAGCGCGTGGGCGCCGAGGAGCGGCAGCGTTGAGACTGGAGGTCGACCTCTCCTGGCTGCTGATGACGGCCGAGCAGTACACCCCCGGCGACCCCCAGGTGATCGACTACGGCTCCCTGCTGGCCGCCATCGCCCGCCACCAGGCCGAGATCTTCGACATCGCGGTCTACCCCGAACCGCAGGACCGGGCCGCCGCCCTGATGCACCAGCTGATCCGGGTGCCGGCCCTGGAGCGCACCAACGAGCTCTACGCCACCGCGGTCGCCTACGCCTACCTGGTGGCCAGCGGCTGCCACGTGGCGACCACCGCGCGCGAGGTGCGCAGCCTGGCCCGGGCGATCCGGGAGGGCAAGCTCGGGGTGGACGGGGTGGCCGAGCGCCTCAACGGCTGGATCGTGGACGAGGCCGAAGGGGAGGAGGTCAGCGGCGAGGACGGCCCGGAGGACTCGGACTCGGACTCGGACTAGGGTCCGGACACGGCGGCGACCGGGGCCCGGGTGCGGCGGTCCCGCGCCCGGAACCCGCTGCTCAGACGGCTATGGTGGGTCGGTGCTCCGGGACATCGAGCGGTACCTGACCTGCCCCCACTGCGCGCTCGGCCTCGTCCTGGACGCGGCCGGGCGCACCCTGCGCTGCCCCGGCGGGCACGCCTTCGACGTGGCCAAGCAGGGGTACGTCAGCCTGCTGCCCGGCGACGCGCACACCGGGACCGGGGACACCGCCGAGATGGTGGCGGCCCGGGCCGACTTCCTGGCCGCCGGGCACTACGCGCCGATCGCCGGGGCGCTGGCCGCGGCCGCCGCCGAGGCGGCCCCGGACGGCGGCGACGGCCTGGTCGTGGACCTCGGTGCGGGCACCGGGTACTACCTGGCCGCGGTGCTGGACGCGCTGCCCGGTGCGGTCGGCGCGGCGCTCGACCTCTCCAAGTTCGCGCTGCGCCGGGCCGCCAAGGCGCACCCCCGGGCCGGCGCGGTGGTCTGCGACGCCTGGCGCCCGCTGCCGCTGGCCACCGGCAGCGCGCAGCTGCTGCTGAACGTCTTCGCCCCGCGCGACGGCGCCGAGATCCACCGGGTGCTGCGCCCGGGCGGGCAGCTGCTGCTGGTCACCCCGACCACCCGGCACCTGGGCGAACTGGTCGGCGCGCTGGGGCTGCTGGCGGTGGACGAGGAGAAGGACCGGCGGGTCGCCGAGAAGCTGAGCCCGCACCTGGAGCCGCTCGGCGGGCAGCAGGTCGAGTTCGCGCTGCGGCTGGACCACCGGGACGCGGCGGCCGTGGTGGGGATGGGGCCGAACGCCTGGCACACCGACCGGGCCGCGCTGGCGGCGGCGCTCGGGGCGCTGCCGGAGCCGGTGACGGTGACCGGGTCGGTGCGGGTGGCGGCGTACCGGCGACGGGACTGACGCCGGGTCGGGGACCGGGGCGACTCCGGGTCGGGGACCGGAACGGCCCCGGGGCGGCCGGCCGACCCCGATGGGGTGAAATACCGTCAGCAGGCACGTTTCTGCTGGTCAGGGCGGTGTTGACGGTCAGTAGCGTCTTCGTGGTGACCAGCGACGTCGTTCCGCGCCCCGCCCGCCTGCCCGCCGCTCCCGCCACCTGTGAGCCCTCCGCGGCCGCCGCGCGTCCGGCGCCGGCGGCCGATCCGCGACCGGCACCCGGGTCCGACCCGCGCCCGGTGCCGGGGTCCGAACCACGGTCGGCTGCGGGGTCGGACCCGCGCCCGGCACCCGGGTCCGAGCCGCGGCCGACGCTGCGGCCCACCGTCGAGGAGGTGCGGCTCACCTCGTTCAAGTCGTTCCGCCGCGCCACCCTGCCGCTGGCCCCGCTGACGGTGCTGCACGGGCCCTGCGGAGTGGGCAAGTCGAACGCGCTGGACGCCCTGGCGGTGCTCTCCCGGCTGGCCCAGGGCGAGGAGATCGGACCCTCGCTGGACGGCGTCGGCGGGATCGCCGGGCCGCTGGCCGCGCCGGTCCGCGGCGGCCTGCTGGGCTGCGTCCCGCACGGCCGGAACGCCATCATCCTGGGCTGCACGGTGCGCTCGTTCGCCGGGCCGATCCGGCTGGAGCTGGTGATCCGCACCGACGGCCGGGTCCGGGTGGCCCGGGAGTGGCTGGTCTGCGACGGGCAGACCCTGGTGGAGACCGGCGAGCAGGACCTGGTCGGCGGCCGGGTCAACGTCAGCTGGCACAACGACACCCGGCAGGGCGACATCCGCGCGCCGTTCCCCAGCGGCAGTCTGATCACCACGCAGATCCCGCTGCGGGTGGCCGGCTCCTCGCCGGGCGAGCGCAAGGTGCTGGCCGCGGCCGAGCAACTGCTCACCGCGCTGCGCGAGGTCTTCCCGGTGCACCCGGTGCCGGCCCTGATGCGCGGCTGGGTGCGCCCCGATCCGCAGGCCCGGCTGCTGCCCACCGCGGCCAACATGTCCGCGGTGCTGGCCCGGCTGCAGGGCGAGTGCGTGCGGCGGTACGGCCGGCTGCTCAAGGCGGTGCAGGCCGCGGCGCCGCACCCGCTGCTCGGCCTGGACGTGGAGCGGCGCGGCACCCGGGCCCAGGAACGGCTGCTGGCGGTCTTCGACGAGGGGGTGCTCGGGCGCACCGGTGCCGACCAGGCCTCGGACGGCATGCTGCGGCTGCTCGCGTTCGCCGCCGTGCTGCTCACCGGGGCGGGGGTGCTGGACGTCGACCCCGCCGCCGAGGTCCCGTGGGCGCGGCGGCAGTTGACCGTGCTGGCGGAGGACCTCGGGGCCGGCCTGGGCGGTGAGCAGACGGTGGCGCTGCTGCGGTTGGCCCGGGAGATGTGCGACAAGGAGCACCTGCGGCTGCTGGCGGCCGTGCAGGACCCGGCGCCGGCCGAGCAGGTGGCGGGGGTGACGCTGGTCGCGTGCCGGCGGGACCCGGCGAGCGGGCACAGCGTGCTGGGGCCGGTCCGGGCGGTGGCGGCGGAGCCGGGCCCGGTGGCGGCGGGTGCGCGGGTGCCGGCGCAGGGGGATGGGGTAGACCTGTCCGGGTGAACGACGATACCGAGATGACGGGTGGGGCGGTCGCGGCCGGCGGGGCGCCGACGGTCGCGGCACTGTCCGCGCGGCTGGCCGAGTTCGCCGCGGTGCGCGGCTGGCAGCCGTTCCACAACCCGAAGAACCTGGCTGCCGCGTTGAGCGTGGAGGCGGGTGAACTGCTGGAGATCTTCCAGTGGTTGACGCAGGAGCAGGCGGCCGCCGTGATGGCGCACCCGGAGCGGGCCGAGCGGGTGCGCGACGAGGTGGCCGACGTGCTGGCCTACCTGCTGCAGTTCTGCCTGGCGGTGGGGGTCGATCCGCTGGCCGCGTTGGCGGCGAAGATCGACCGGAACGAGCAGCGGTTCCCGGCGCCGTAGCGGCGGTGGTGCTGCGGCTCCAGTGGAGCGCAGTCCAGTGGAGTGCAGTGCAGTGCGGTCCGGTCCGATGATCAGGCCGGATCGTTGTCCACAGGGCCGGAGTTGTCCACAGCTTCCGGGGCGGTGGGTGCACGACCGGTCGGATCCGCGCACTCTGCTCTCAACCGGCCGCCCAGCGGGGGCGGCCCGGCGGGAGGAGCCCGGTCCGATGGACGCGTTGCGCTTGATCAAGACCTCCCGGCACGCGCTGGCCGAGGCCCGCACCGTGCCGGACGTGCTGGCCGAGGCCTGGCAGGTGGCCACCCTGACCGAGGCGCTGGCCGGCTGGCTCGGCGACCACCCGGACGGTGAGGTGGCGGCGGTGGCCCACCTGCTCGCCGCGGCCGGGGCGCACGCCGCGGGTCGGCTGGAGGAGGCGACCGAGCGCCCCGGCCGGTCGGACTGGTGCGCAGCCGGCCGGGCGGCCCGGCTCAGCGAGGTGGCCGAGCCGGTGCCGGTGCTGCGCGAGTTGCAGCAGCTGATCTCCGACGTGGCCGAGGCGTTGGTGGTGGTGGCGCACGACTCCGGCACCACCGGGCTGTTCTGGGTCGCCACCGACGGGCTGGACGCCACCCAGGAGTGCCGGGACCTGGTGGTCGAGCTGCTGCGGGTGTTCCGCCGCCGGGCCCGCCAGGAGTCCGGGGTGCCGCTGTCCCCGGAGGAGGAGGCGGCCGAGGCCGAGGGGGTCGGCGGCCGTGCAGCGGGCGGCCCGGTCGGCGGCGAGGTGCACCTGGTGCTGCGGCTCACCCCGCCGGGCGAGGGCACCGGCGGGCGTCCGACCAGCGGTCACCAGCCGGTGGGGCCGCCCGCCGCCTCGCCCGCACCGGTCCGGTCCACCGCCCGCGCGCCGGACGCCTCCAGGTCGGACCCGAGGTCCGCGAGGTCGGCGGTGACCGAGGCGAGCAGCTCCTGCATCTGGTCCAGCAGGCTCTTGGGGGAGGTGGCGGTCGAGGGCTGCGGGGGTGCGACGGGTGCCTCGTACCTGGGTTCGGACATGAGGGTGACCCTCCAGCTCGGGAGCGCGGTGTGACGCGGGTGGACGGCGGTGCCCGCTGGTGGGGCGGGTGCCGGGCGGGCCGACTGGCCCCGCCGTCCCAACGACCCCTGATCCGTTCCGGTCACCGCCGACCACCCGATGAGGTCCAACCCGTCCCGCTGCTCAGTCCCACGGGTGACCTCCCGCTTGCCCCGCCCGCACGCGCTGGGCTAGTGCCGCGGACCCGCCCCCCGCGCCGGGGGGGGCCGCGGCGCGGAACGGGCC
>NZ_JBHYKG010000115.1:0-24714 GCF_042741245.1 Kitasatospora sp. NPDC058965 | reverse complement strand
GGACGGCAGGCCGACCGCCCGGGGCCAGGCGGCGGCCCGCCGAGCGGTGCCGAGCGCCTGCTCGGCGGCGGCCCGGGCGCGCAGGGCGTCGCCCCGGGCGAGGTGCAGCGAGGTCAACCCGGCCGCGATCCGCAGCTCCATGCCGACCACCAACTGGTTCGAGGTGATCCCGGCCGCCTCGCCGAACAGCTGGAGCGCCCGGGCGTACTGCCCGCGGGCGGCGGCCAGCGTTCCGGTCAGCACGGCCCGTTCGGCCAGCGGGGCGACCGCGGTCGGGTAGGCGTCGACCAGTGCGTCCAGGCCCTCCTCCAGTCCGTCCCACCGTCCGGCGAGGGCGTCCAGCCGCAGCAGCGTGCCGCGGGACAGGAACATCGTGATCGGGCTGCCGACCTGGGCCGCGAGCTGCCCGGCCTCGGTCACCAGGGTGGCGGCCCGCCGGTCGTGGCCCAGGTAGGCGGCGGTGTCGGCGACGTTCTGCAGGGCGCGCGCGCTCTGCCGCAGCACCTCGCGGTCCGGCGTGCTGCGCGGCAACCGGTCGACCGCCGCCCAGACCGCCGGGTCGGCCTGACAGGACATCAGGGTCAGGCGACTGGCGCGGACCGCGGCCCGCAGCGCCTCGTTCCCGCTCTCCCGGACGGCCTCCTCCGCCCGGTCCAGCCAGGCACCGGTGTACTGCGGCCCTTCGGCCTCCTTGAGCGCCAGGGCGACCATCGCCCGCACGGCGCGCTCCGGACGGCGGGCCGCCAGTTCGCCGACCGCCCGTTCGAGCTCGTCGAACCCGGCCGGGTCCGCGGTCTCGTTCAGCATGCCCAGGCCGAGGCCGAGCCGGATCTCGCCGCGGACCTCGGCCGGCAGCTGCGGGTCGGCGAGGAGCCGGCGCAGCAGCCGGGCATGGGTGCGGAACTCCAGGCTGGTCGCGGCGACCCCGGCCAGGGCGAGCGCCGCGCGGGCCCGCGCCTCGCCCACCAGCTCCGGCCGGTCGAGCAGTTGGTGCAGCAGCGCCGCGGCCGTGCCGCCGTCGCGGACCGCGATCGCCCGGTCGGCGGCCTCCTGGGCCCGCAGCAGCCAGCCGGCGCGGTCGCCTGCGGCCAGGGTGTGGTGGGCGATCTGCACCAGCGGGGCCGGGGTGCGGCTCTGCAGCGACTCGACGGTGCGCCGGTGCAGGCGCACCCGGGCGGGAGCGGGGACGGCCTGGTAGACGACCTGCTGGGCGAGCACGTGCCAGAACACGTACGTGCCGGGGTCCGCCTCGCGCAACACCGACGCCCGGAGCAGCTCGGTGACCGCCTCGCCGCCCCGTTCGGCGTCGAGCCCGGCCAGCTCGCTCAGCAGGTCCTCGGGCGCCGCGGCCGCGAGCACCGCCGCCGCCTGCGCGACCGCGACGGCCGCCGGCGACAGCGCGCCGAGCCGGTCGGTGACCGCCTCGCGCAGGCCGCGCGGCGCGTCCGCCGCCGCGAGCCGCTCCACCGACCCGGTGTACCCGTGGGCGCCGCCCTGCTCGGCGAGGGTGATCAGGTCCTCCTCGGCGACCAGCGGCAGGCCCTCGCTGCGCCGGTACAGCGCGGCACCGAGGGCGGGGGTGGCGTGCTCGCCGAGGGCGGCCGCCGCCAGCTCCGCCACGTCGGCCTCCAGTAGCGGGCCGAGCCGGACCAGGGCGCCGCCGGTGCCGGGCGGGCGGCGGTAGGCGGCGCCCAGCACGGTGCTCCCGGCCGGCACGTCCTCCGCCCGGTACGAGAGCACCAGGCTCAGCTGCGGCGGCAGGTCGCGGGCGAGCAGCAGGAGCAGGTCGCGGGTGGCCTCGTCCACCCAGTGCAGGTCCTCCACGACCACCACGACCGGGCCGAGCGCCGTCAGGAACGACCGCACCCCCTGGAGCAGCTGGAAGCGCTGCCCGGAGGGGTCGGCCGGCGGGGGCGGCGCGGGCGGGAGCCGGTCGGCCAGGTCGGGCAGCAGCGGTGCCAGCGCACCGGCGGTGGGCGGGAACGCGGGGGCGCCGGCCAGGTCGGCCTTGCGCAGCGCGTCCACCACCGGGCCGTAGGGGAACGGTTCGCGCAGCGGGTGGCAGGAGCCGGACAGCACCTGCCGACGCTCCCTGCCCCACCCGAAGGAGGCCTCGCGGATCAGCCGGGACTTGCCGATGCCGGCCTCGCCCTCGACCAGCACGACCGCGGGCACCTCGCGCACCGCGGCCAGCAGTTGGTCCAGCTCACGCCGACGGCCCACCATGCGGAACCGTCCGCCCGGCGCCGCCCCGTCCGCCATGTCCCGCATCACCTTGATCACCGTCCCCGGCCACCCTAAGCACCGCGGGGTGGGGTGACAAACGGCCACGCCTCGGCGACCCGACGCGCTCGCAGGATCTGCCCGGTGCGCGGGTGACGGTCGTTCAGCGAGAAGCCGACGGGGACGAGGCCGCGGTCGCCGCCGTCGCCGCGGCGGACGACGACGGGGAACCGGACGGGCAGCTGCCCGGGGAGGCGGACGGGGAGGCCGAGGGGCTGAGGAAGCCCGCGTCGGTGAGGACCTGCTGCCCCTGCGGCGACTCGACGAAGGCGACGAACGCCGACGCCCCGGCCGCGTTGGGGGCGTGGGCGAGGGTGGCGATCGGGTACTTGTTGATCGCGCAGGCGGCCTCCGGGAAGCCGACGCCGTCGACCTTGCCCGCCGCGCCCTTCACGTCGGTCTGGTAGACCAGCCCCGCGTCGGCCTCCTTGATCTCGACCTTGGTGAGCGTGCCGGTGACGTCCTGCTCGTAGCTGACGGGCGTGAGCGAGACGTGGCCGGCCGCCAGCGCGGTCTGGGCGGCGGCGCCGCAGGGCACGGTCTTGGCGCAGAGCACCACCTTCACCGACGGGTTGGCGAGGCTCTGCAAGGTGGTGAGGTGCAGCGGGTTGCCGGGCTGGACGGCGATCTCCAGCTCGTTGCTGACGAAGACGGTCGGGGTGCCGGCCGCGCCGCCCTTGTCGGTGACGGTCTTCATGGTGGCCGGGCTGGCGGCCGCGAACACGTCCGCCGGGGCGCCGTTGACGATGCTGGCGGCCAGGGTGTCGCTGCCGCCGAAGTTGAAGACCACCTTGCTGCCGGGGTGGGCCGCCTCGAACAGCTGGCCCAGCTGGGTGAAGGTCTTCTGCAGCGAAGCGGCGGCGAAGACCGTCACCGTGCCGCCGACCGACGCACCGGCCGACGCCGCCGGGCCGGAGGAGCCGGCCGCGCTGCTCGAACTGCTCGACGAACAGGCACTGAGCGCCAGGAGGGCGGCGGCCACGGCGCCGGCGGTGGTGGCGGAGCGGATCACGGGGGTCTCCCTGTCGGTTCGACGCCGCTGCCCGGGGCGGCGGTCAGGGCCGAGCCTAGAACGGGGAGTGCCAGGGCGCCGTGCACATCCCGCTGGCATTAGCCCAGCTGAAGGACGGTCAGGGCTTGCAGCTGCGAGTGCGGCCGGGGCAGCCGGGGGCCGGCGGCGCGACCTGGCGGAGATGACGCTGTGTCCGGTCGGATCTCCGTGGGTACGCGGACGACTCCGGTCCCGCCGGGGTCCTTCGCGTCCCCGGGGGAAGCTTCTCGCGGGGGCGGGGTCGACGCGCCGTGCCCCCGGGCGGGACCAGGTGGCGGGCGACTCCCCCGGGCGCGGGGCCGACCTGCCGACCCGGTACGCCGCTTCCGGTCATCCGCCGTCGGCTCGTCCGGCTTCGCTACGGGGTGCATCGATGAGGGACATTGCTGGTCACACTGCGCGCGAACTCCCTGCGCGCGCGGTCGCGGTGGTCGGGATCGGGTGCCGGTTCCCGCAGGCGGACGGGCCGGAGGCGTTCTGGCGGCTGCTGCGCGGCGGCGGCGACGCGATCGGTGACCGGCGGGGCGACCGGGGCCCGGCGCGCGGCGGGTTCCTGGACCGGGTGGACGGGTTCGATCCCGAGTTCTTCGGCATCTCGCGGCGCGAGGCCGTGGCGATGGACCCGCAGCAGCGGCTCGCCCTCGAACTGGCCTGGGAGGCGCTGGAGGACGCGCGGATGCTGCCGGGCGGCCTGGCGGGCAGCCGGACGGGCGTCTTCCTCGGGGTGATCGCCGACGACTACGCGGCCCTGCTGCGCGGCCTGGGTCCCGACGCGGTGACCGGCCACACGCTGACCGGGCTGCAGCGCGGGGTGACCGCCAACCGGATCTCCTACGCGCTGGGCCTGAACGGGCCGAGCCTGGTGGTGGACACCGGGCAGTCCTCGTCCCTGGCCGCCGTGCACCTGGCGTGCGCGAGCCTGCGCAGCGGTGAGTCGGAGCTCGCGCTGGCCGGCGGGGTGAGCCTGATCCTGGCGCCGGAGAGCACGCTGGCGCTGGAGCGGGCCGGGACGCTGTCGCCGGACGGCCGCTGCTTCACCTTCGACGCCCGCGCCAACGGCTACGTCCGCGGCGAGGGCGGCGGGATCGTCGTGCTCAAGCTGCTGGAGGCCGCCGTCCGGGACGGCGACCGGATCCTCGCCGTCGTGCGCGGCAGCGCGCTGAACAACGACGGTGCCACCGAGACGCTGCCGACGCCGGGCCGGGCGTCGCAGGAACGGGTGCTGCGCGCCGCCCTGGCCGACGCGGGCGTCGAGCCGGGTGCCGTCCAGTACGTCGAGCTGCACGGGTCGGGCACCCGGGCGGGCGACCCGGTGGAGGCCGCCGCACTCGGCGCGGCGCTGGGCCCGGGCCGGACCGCGGACGACCCACTGCTGGTCGGGTCGGTGAAGACGAACATCGGGCACCTGGAGGGCGCGGCCGGGATCGCGGGGTTCATCAAGGCCGTGCTGTGCCTCGACGCGCGCGAGCTGGTGCCCAGCCTGAACTACGCCGGGGCCGGCGACCGGATCCCGCTCGACGCGCTGCACCTGCGGGTGAACACCGCGACCCGGCCCTGGCCGTCGCCGGACGGTCAGTTGGTCGCCGGGGTCAGCTCGTTCGGGATCGGCGGCACCAACTGCCACGCCGTCCTGACGGACTGGCGCAACGTCACGGCGGCGGCCTCGGACGAGGCCGGGGCCGGGGCCGGGGCCGAGGTGCTGCCCTGGGTGCTGTCGGCGCGCGACGAACCCGCGCTCGGCGAGCTGGCCGCACGGCTGGGCGCCCACCTGGCGGCGCACCCGGAGCTCGGGGCGGCCCCGGTCGGCCGGTCGCTGGCCGTCACCCGCACCACCGCCTTCGAGCACCGCAGCGTGGTCGTCGCCGACGACCGGGACGCGCTCCTCGCCGGACTCGCGGCGCGGGCGGCCGGACACCCGTCGGCGGCGGTGGTGACGGGCCGGCACGACGGGGCGCCGGTCCGGCCGGTCTTCGTCTTCCCCGGTCAGGGCTCGCAGTGGGCGGGCATGGCGGCGCAGCTGCTCGACACCGCACCGGTGTTCGCCGCCCGGCTCCGCGACTGCGCCGAGGCGCTGCGCCCGCACGTGGGCTGGTCGTTGCTCGACGTGCTGCGCGAGGTGCCCGGCGCGCCGGCGCTCGCGGGCGACGAGGTGATCCAGCCCGCGCTGTGGGCGGTGATGGTGTCGCTGGCGGAGCTGTGGCGGTCGGCGGGGGTGGAGCCGGCGGCCGTGGTGGGCCACTCCCAGGGCGAGATCGCGGCCGCCACCGCCGTGGGCGCGCTCTCGCTGCAGGACGGCGCGCGGATCGTGGCGCTGCGCAGCCGGGTGCTGAACCGGATCGCGGGGCGCGGCGGGCTGCTGGCGGTGGAGCTGGCGGCCGATCAGGTCCGGCGGGAGCTGCCGGCGGTGGCCGCCGAGCTCTCGGTCGCGGCGGTCAACGGCCCCGCCCACACGGTGGTCGCCGGGCCGGCGGCGGCACTCGACGCGCTGGCGGCCCACTACGGCGAGCGGGTGCGGACCCGGCGGGTGCCGATCGACTACGCCTCGCACAGCGCCGCCGTCGAGGAGCTGCGGGACGAACTGCTCGCCGCCTTCATCGGGATCACCCCGCGCTCCACCGGGGTGGCGTTCTGGTCGACCGTCACCGCCGGCCCGCTCGACACCGCCGAGGCGGGTCCCGGCTACTGGTTCCGCAACCTGCGCGAGCCGGTGCGGTTCGGGCCGGCCGTCGAGCAGCTGCTGGCGGCGGGTCACACGACGTTCCTGGAGGTCAGCCCGCATCCGGTGCTGGCGATGGCGGTCCGTCAGGCGATCGACGCGCAGGGCGGGGACGGCGCCGCGCTGGTCACGCTGCGGCGCGCGCAGGGGGACCGCCGCCGGTTCCTGACCGCGGCGGCCGAGGCCTTCGTGCGGGGTGTCGCGGTGGACTGGGCCGCGCTGCTGCCGGGGTCGGCGCCGTCGGTCGACCTGCCGACCTACCCGTTCCAGCGCCGGTCCTACTGGCCGTCGCAGCCGTCCGGGCCGGACCGGGCTCCCGAGGCCCTTGAGGCTCTTGAGGCCCCCGAAGCGTCCGAAGCCCCCGAAGCGTCCGCACGGCCCGCACCCGCCGAGCCGGCCGCCGCCCCCTCCCCCGCCGCGGACCGGCGGTCGGTGCTGGAGCTGGTCCGCAGCCACACCGCCGTGGTGCTGGGCGCGGGGTCGGCCGAGGACGTCCGGCCGGGCCGGACCTTCCGCGAGCTGGGCCTGGACTCGGTCATGACGCTCGAACTGCGCGACCGGCTCGCGGCCGCCACGGGGCTGCAGCTGGCGAGCACCGTCCTCTACGACCACCCGAGCCCGGCCGCCCTCGCCGCCGCGATCCACGAGCTGCGGGCGGGCGCCCCGCCCGTCACGGACGTCCCGGCCGCCCCCGCCCACGCCCCTGGACAGCAGCAGGCCGGCGGGGACCAGGAGGACGACGACCCGGTGGTCGTCGTCGGCATGGCCTGCCGGTACCCCGGCGGGGTGCGCTCGCCCGAGGACCTGTGGCGGCTGGTCGACGCCGGCACCGACGCCATCGGCGACCTCCCGGACGACCGCGGCTGGGACCTGGCCGCGCTGCACCACCCGGATCCGGACCGGATCGGCACCTCCTACGTCCACCAGGGCGGCTTCGTCCGCGACGCGGCCGACTTCGACGCCGAGTTCTTCGGGATCAGCCCGCGCGAGGCCCTCGCCATGGACCCGCAGCAGCGGCTGCTGCTGGAGGTCGCCTGGGAGGCGCTGGAGCACGCCGGGATCGACCCCACCGCGCTGGCGGGCAGCCGGACCGGCGTGTTCGCGGGGGCGATGCACTCCGGGTACGGGCCGACCATGGAGGCGGCCGGTCCCGGCGTCTCGGGCCACCTGCTGACGGGCAGCAACGACAGCGTGATCTCGGGGCGGATCGCCTACGTGCTCGGCCTGAACGGGCCCGCGCTGACCGTCGACACCGCCTGCTCGGCCTCGCTGGTGGCGCTGCACCAGGCGGTGCGGTCGGTCCGCTCCGGCGAGTGCTCGCTCGCCCTGGCCGGCGGGGTCACCGTGATGGCGACCCCGGGCATGCTGGTGGAGCTGTCCCGCCAGCGGGTGCTCGCGCCGGACGGGCGCTGCAAGGCCTTCTCCGCCCGGGCGGACGGCACGGGGTGGAGCGAGGGCGCGGGCCTGGTGGTGATCGAGCGGCTCTCGGCCGCCCGGCGCCACGGCCACCGGGTGCTCGCGGTCGTCGCGGGGAGCGCCGTCAACTCCGACGGCGCCTCCAACGGCCTGACCGCGCCCAGCGGCACCGCCCAGCAGCGGGTCATCGAGGACGCCCTCGCCGACGCCGGCCTGACGCCGCGCCAGGTCGACGCCGTGGAGGCGCACGGGACCGGCACCGCGCTCGGCGACCCGATCGAGGCCAACGCCCTGCTGGCCGCCTACGGGCGCGACCGGGACCCGGACCGGCCGCTCTGGCTCGGCTCGCTCAAGTCCAACATCGGGCACGCGCAGGCGGCGGCCGGCATCGGCGGCGTGATCAAGATGGTGCAGGCGATCCGGCACGCTACCCTGCCCGCCACGCTGCACGTCGACGAGCCGTCCCCGCACGTGGACTGGGCAGCCGGGTCGGTGGCGCTGCTCGACCGGGCCCGCCCCTGGCCGCAGACCGGCGGGCCGCGGCGCGGCGCCGTCTCCTCCTTCGGGATCAGCGGCACCAACGCGCACCTGATCCTGGCTCAGCCGCCCGCCGGTCCCGCGCCCGCGGCGGTGCCGGAGCGGCCGCCCGTGGTGCCGGTCGTCCTGTCGGCCCGGACCCCGGAGGCGCTGCGGGCGCAGGCCGGCCTGCTGGGCGCCGGTCCGGTCGACCCGCTCGCCGCGGCGCCGACCCTGACCGCGCGGACCGGGTTCGACGAGCGCGCCGTGGTGGTCGCCGCCGACCGGGCGCAGGCCGAGCAGGCGCTGGCGGCGCTGGCCCACGGCGAGGAGGACCCCGGCCTGGTCACCGGCCGCGCGACCGGCGAGCCCGGCCGGACGGTGCTGGTCTTCCCCGGACAGGGCGGCCAGTGGCGGGGCATGGCGGCGGCGCTGGCCGCCGAGAGCCCGGTCTTCACCGCCCGGCTGGCCGAGTGCGAGCGGGCGCTCGCGCCCTACGTCGACTGGTCGATGGCGGACGTGCTGGCCGGCGCGCCGCTGCTGGAGCGGATCGAGGTCGTGCAGCCGGCGCTGTGGGCCGTGATGGTGGCGCTGGCCGAGCTGTGGCGCTCCGCCGGCGTGGTCCCGGACGCGGTGGTCGGCCACTCCCAGGGCGAGATCGCGGCCGCCGTGGTGGCCGGGGCGCTCTCGCTGGAGGACGGCGCGCGCGCCATCGCGCTGCGCAGCAGCGTGGCCGTCGAGCTGATGGGCAAGGGGGCGATGGCCGTGGTCCCGCTGCCCGCCGAGCGGGTCCGGGAGCGGCTCGGCCAGGGCGGGCAGGGAGGCCAGAGCGGGCCGGGCGACGGTGCGCCGAGCATCGCCGCGATCAACGGACCGGGCACCACCGCCGTGGCCGGCGCGCCGCAGGCGATCGCCGACCTGGTCGACGCCTACCGGGCCGAGGGCGTGGACGCCCGGGTGATCCCGGCCGCCTTCGCCTCGCACAGCCCGGCGGTCGAGCCGATCCGCGAGCGGATCCTGGCCGAGCTGGCGCCGCTGGCCCCGCGCAGCTGCGGGATCGCGCTGATGTCCTCGGTCACCGCCGACTGGCAGGACGGCGCCGGGCTGGACGCCTCGTACTGGTACCGGAACCTGCGGCACACCGTGCGGTTCCAGGAGGCGGTGGAGGCGCTCGTCGCCTCCGGCCACACCACCTTCGTCGAGGTCGGCCCGCACCCGGTGCTGGTCAACAGCGTCGGCCAGATCCTGGCGGAGGCGGGCGCCACCGGGATCACGACGGGCTCGCTGCGACGCGAGGACGGGGGGCTGCGCCGGTTCCTCGCCTCCGCCGCGCAGGCCTGGGTCCGCGGCCTGCCGATCGCCTGGGACCGGCTCGCCGGGACCCCCGACGGCCACGTCGAGCTGCCGGGCTACCCGTTCCGGGGCAGCCGCTACTGGCTCACCCGCACCGCCGGGCCGTCCGGGCTGGCCGACCTCGGCCTGGCCCCGGCGGACCACCCGCTGCTCGGCGCGGCCGTCGACCTCGGCGAGGACGGGACGGTGTTCACCGGGAGCCTGTCGGTCCGCACCCTGCCCTGGGCGGCCGACCACACCGTCGCAGGGGCGGTCCTGCTGCCGGGCACCGCGTTCCTGGAGCTGGCGCTGCACGCGGGCGCGCGGACCGGGGCACCGCGGATCGAGGAGCTGACCGTCGGCACGCCCCTGGAGCTCCCCGCGGAGGGCGCCGTCGAGCTGCGCGTGCGGGTGGCGGGCGCGGCCGCCGACGGGCTCCGGTCCTGCCGGATCGCGGGCCGGACGGCCGGCGGCGAGTGGGTCGAGCACGCCGTCGGCACCCTCGGCGGCACCGCCACCCCGCCCCCGGCCCCGCTCCCGGCGGACTGGCCGCCCGCCGACGCGGCAGCGGTGCCGCCCGGCCGGCCGGCCGAGGACCTGGCGCTGCGGGGACACGGGTACGGGCCGGCGTTCCAGGGGCTGCGGGCCGCCTGGCGGCGCGGCGGCGAGCAGTTCGCCGAGGCCGTGCTGCCCGAGCCGGCGGACGCCGACGCCGAGGCCTACCACCTGCACCCCGCGCTGCTGGACGCCGCGCTGCACGGTCTGCTCGCCGAGGCCTCGGAGCGGGACGGGCGGCCCGCCCAGCCGCTGCGCTGGCGCGGCGTCTCGCTGGTCGGCCCGGGCGGCCCCGCGGCCCTGCGGGTGCACGCGGCGCCCGCCGCCGCCGACGGCCACCCGCTGACCCTGTTCGACGCCTCGGGTGCACCGGTCGGCCGTGTCGAGGCGGTGGAGCTGCTGCCGGTCGCGGCGGCCGCCCCGGTCGATCCCGCCGCCGTGGCCCACACCTCCCTGTTCGCGCCGGTCTGGGAACCGCTCGCCGAGCCGGCCGCCGGCGCGGGCGACGGGCGGGCGCCGGTCCGCTGGGACTCCCCCGACCTGGCGGCGCTGTTCGCGTCGGCCGACCGGGCCGTCGTCTCCTGCCCGGCCGGCGAGGACGGGGCCGACCAGGCCGCGGCGGCCCGGCGGGCCGTGCGGCGCACCCGGGAGCTGCTGGGCCGGTGGCTCGCCGCGGACCGGCCCGCCGGGGACCGCCTGGTGCTGGTCACCCGCGGGGCGGTCACCGCCGGGCCCGGCGAGACCGTCCGGGACCTGGCGCAGGCGGCGGTCCGGGGCCTGGTGCGGACGGCCCAGGTCGAGCACCCGGGCCGGTTCGCCCTGGTCGACCTCGCCCCGGACGACACGGAGGTGCCGGGCGCGGCGCTCGCCGCCGCGGAGGACCAGGTGGCGGTGCGCGGCGGCACGCTGCTGGTGCCCCGCCTGGTGTCCGCGGCGGGCGACCCGGCGCTGCGGCCGCCCGAGGGCGCGGCCGCCTGGCGGCTGGAGGCCCCGGAGCCCGGCACCCTGACCGCCCTGGAGCTGCGGCCCTGTCCGGGGGCCGCCGCCGACCCCGGGCCGGGCCGGGTCCGGGTCGCCGTCCGCGCGGCCGGGTTGAACTTCCACGACGTGCTCGGCGCGCTCGACCTGTACCCCGGCGACCCCGGCCCGCTCGGGCTGGAGGGCGCGGGCGTGGTCACCGCCGCCGGGCCCGGGGTCACCGACCTGGCCGTCGGCGACCGGGTGATGGGCCTGCTGCCCGGCGCGTTCGGTCCGGTGGCCCAGGCCGACCACCGCACCCTGGTCCGGATCCCCGACGGCTGGTCGTTCACCCGGGCCGCCGCGGTGCCGGTGGCCCACCTGACCGCGCTGCACGCGTTGGTCGAGCTGGGCGGCGTGGGACCGGGCGACCGGGTGCTGGTCCACGCCGGCGCGGGCGGCGTCGGGCTGGCCGCCGTCCAGCTGGCCCGGCACCTGGGCGCGGAGGTCCACGCGACGGCGAGCCCCGCCAAGTGGCCCGCGCTGCGCGCCCTCGGCCTCGACGACGACCACCTCGCCTCCTCCCGCGAGCCCGGCTTCGGTGCCCGGTTCGGCGCCGGCGGGCGGCGGATGGCGGTGGTGCTGAACTCGCTGACCGGCCAGCTGGTCGACGAGTCGCTGCGGCTGCTGCGTCCGGGCGGCCTGCTGGTCGAACTGGGCCGCACCGACCCGCGCGACCCGGCCGAGCTGGCCGCCGCGCACCCCGGCACCCGCTACCGGACCGTCAACCTGCTGGAGCTGCCGCCCGAACACCTCGCCCGACTGCTGCGCCAGGTGGTCGAGCTGTGCGCCGAGGGCGCGTTCGGCCGGCCCAACGTCACCGACCTGGACGTCCGGCGGGCGCCCGAGGCCTTCGCGCTGCTGCGCCAGGGCGCCCACGTCGGCAAGGTCGTGCTGACCGTCCCGCCGCTGCTCGACCCGGACGGCACCGTCCTGATCACCGGCGGCCTCGGCACGGTCGGCCGGGCCGTGGCCCGGCAGCTGGTCACCGCGCACGGTGCCCGGCGGCTGCTGCTGGCCGGCCGCCGCGGCGGCAGCACGCCCGGCGCCGCCGAACTGGCGGCCGAACTGACCGGGCTGGGCGCCGAGGTGGCGTTCGCGGCCGTGGACGTCGCCGACCGGCAGGCCGTCGCCGCGCTGGTCGCCGGCGTCCCCGAGCGGCACCCGCTGACCGCGGTGGTGCACGCCGCGGGGGTGCTGGCCGACGCGCCGATCACCTCGCTGACCCCCGACCAGATCGACCGGGTGATGCGGGTCAAGGCCGACGGGGCCTGGCACCTGCACGAACTGACCCGGGGTCAGCCCCTCGCCGCGTTCGTCCTGGTCTCCTCGGTGATGGGGACGCTCGGCGGCGCCGGGCAGGGCGGCTACACCGCCGCCAACGCCTTCCTCGACGCGCTCGCGCAGCACCGCCGCACCCAGGGCCTGCCCGCCCTCGCGCTGGGCTGGGGACTGTGGGACGCCGCGGACGGCATGAGCGGCGCCCGCTCCGACGCCGACCGCGCCCGGTTCGCCCGCACCGGGCTGGTGGCGATGGCGCCCGGGTACGCGCTGGCGCTGCTGGAGGCGGCGCTGCCGTCGCCGCACGCCGTGCTGGCGGCCGCCCGGTGGGACCGCGAGGTGCTGCGCGACCTCGGGGCGCAGCTGCCGCCGGTGCTGCGCGAGGTGCTGGCGGCCGACGCCCCCGCACGTCCCGGGCCGCTCCACGACCGGCGGCGGCAGCGGCCGCTGCGGGAGGAGCTGGCCGGCCTGGCCGCCGCCGAGCGCGCCGGGGTGCTGGCCGACCTGGTGCGCACCCACCTGGCCGCCGTGCTGGGCCTGCGACCGGAGGCGGTCCCGGACGACCGGCCGTTCGGCGAGCTCGGCTTCGACTCGCTCACCTCGGTCGAGTTCCGCAACCGCCTCGGCGCGGCGGCGGACCTCAAGCTCCCCGTCACCCTGCTGTTCGAGGCGCCCACCCTGCCGGAGCTGGTCGCCGTCCTGGACGCCGGGCTCGCCCCGGCCGACCAGGCCCCGCCCGGGCCGACCGCGACCGCACCCGGGGACGCCGCCGGGGCCACCGAGCCCACCGGCGCCGACCCCACCGGCACCGACCCCGCGGAGCCCGACCCGGACGTGACGGCGCTCGTCGAGGCCGCCACCGCCGAGGAACTGTTCGCCTTCATCGACCGCGAGCTCACCTGACCCCCAACGGAGGACCGATCCGTCATGGCATCAGCGTCGGACGAGAAGCTGCTCGGCTACCTCAAGCGCCTCACGGTCGACCTGCACCAGGCGCGCGAGCGCGTGCGCGAGTTGGAGCAGGGCGACCGCGAGCCGGTCGCGATCGTCGGCATGGCCTGCCGGTACCCGGGCGGCGTCGACTCGCCCGCCGCGCTGTGGCGGCTGCTGGCCGCGGGCGGGGAGACCGTCGGTGCCTTCCCGCGCGACCGGGGCTGGCCGGCCGACCTGCACGACCCCGAGCGCGGCGGCCGCAGCATCACCGGCTCGGGCGGGTTCCTCTACGACGCGGCCGACTTCGACGCCGGATTCTTCGGCATCAGCCCGCGCGAGGCGCTGGCCATGGACCCGCAGCAGCGGCTGCTGCTGGAGACGGCCTGGCGGGCCTTCGAGGACGCGGGGATCGATCCGGACTCGGTCCGCGACACCGAGACCGGCGTCTTCACCGGGCTGTCCGCCGAGGACTACGCGGCGGGCGTCGGCGAGGTGCCGGCGGAGGCCGAGGGCTTCCTGACCACCGGCTCGCTGGGCGGGGCCGCGTCCGGCCGGATCTCCTACACCTTCGGCCTGCGCGGTCCGGCGATCACCGTGTCGACCGCCTGCTCGTCCTCGCTGGTCGCCCTGCACCTGGCCGTCCAGTCGCTGCGCCGCGGCGAGTGCGCGATGGCGCTGGCGGGCGGGGCGACCATCATGTCCACGCCGCAGCTGTACACCGAGTTCACCCGCATGCAGGGCGTGGCCCCGGACGGCCGGTCCCGCCCCTTCTCGGCCGGCGCGTCCGGCAGCGGGCTCTCCGAGGGCGTCGGCCTGGTGCTGCTGGAGCGGCTCTCGGACGCGCAGCGGCTCGGCCACCCCGTGCTGGCCGTGGTGCGCGGCAGCGCGGTGAACCAGGACGGTGCCAGCAACGGCTTCACCGCGCCGAGCGGGTCCGCCCAGCAGCGGGTGGTCCGGCAGGCGCTGCGCGACGCCGGGCTGGCCCCCGGCGACGTCCAGGTGGTGGAGGCGAGCAGCACCGGCACCCAGCTCGGCGACCCGATCGAGGCGCGCGCGCTGCTGGCCGTCTACGGCGAGGACCGGGAGCGGCCGCTGCTGCTGGGCTCGATGAAGCCCAACATCGGTCACTCACAGGCGGCGAGCGGGGTCGCCGGGGTCATCAAGACGGTGCTGTCGATGCGGCACGGCCTGCTCCCCGCCACGCTGTACGCGGACGACCCCACCCCGCACGTCGACTGGTCGGCGGGCGCGGTCGAGCTGGTCGCCGCCGCCACCCCCTGGCCGGAGACGACCGGACCCAGGCGAGCCGGGGTGTCCTCGCAGGGCATCAGCGGCACCAACGCCCACGTGATCGTCGAGGAGGCACCGGCCGCCCTCGCCGTACCGGCGCCCGCGGGCGCCGGCGGGCCGCAGCTGCTGACCCTGTCGGCCAGGACACCGACCGCGCTGGCCGCGCTCAGCGCGCGCTACGCCGACCTGCTGGCCGACGTCGAGGCCGACACCGGGGCCGACACCGGGGCCGACACCGGCGCGCTCGCGACCGTCTGCCGGACCACCGCCCTCGGGCGGGCGCACTTCACCCACCGCCTCACGGCCGTCGCCGCCACCGCCGCGGAGTTGCGGGACCTGCTCGCCCGGACCCGCCCGGGCGAGGCGCCGCCGCCCGGCGTCCGGGTCGGTCTGCGGACCCCGGAGACCGCCCGGGGCCCGGTGTTCCTGTGCACCGGCGGCCCGGACCCGCTGCTCGCCGACGCGGTCGCCGAGCTGGCCGGGTCCGAGCCGGTGGTCCGCCGGGCCCTGGAGCAGTGCGCCGAGGCGTCCGGCGGGCGTCCGTCGGCGTTCGCCGCCGGGTACGCGCTCGCCGAGCTGTGGCGGTCCTGGGGCGTGGCGCCGGCCGCGGTGCTCGGCACCGGCACGGGCGAGCTGGTGGCCGCCTGCGTCAGCGGCACGATGTCCGTGGCGGACGCGCTGCACCAGGCCGCCCGGACTCCGGCGCAGCACCCCGACCCGGCCCGGTTCGCCGACGCCGTCGCGGCGCTGCTGCGCGACGGGCACCGCGCCTTCGTCGAGCTCGGGGCCGCCTCGCCGCTGCTCGACGAGGTCCGGACGACCGGCGACGCCGTCGTCCTGCCGTCGCTGCGCGCGGGCGAGGCGGCCCGCCACACGCTGCTCGACAGCCTCGGCGCGCTCTACGTCCGGGGTGTGCGGGTCGACTGGGCCGGGGTGCACGGCGAGCCCGCCGGGCCGCCCGCGCCGCTGCCCGGCTACCCCTTCGAGCGGCGGCGCTACTGGCTCTGGACCGGGGCGCCGCGCGCGGAGCGGGCACCGGCGCCGGGCGGCGCGCTGTTCGCGCAGGTGCGGCTGGTCGGCGCGGACGGCACGCCGGTGGCGCTCGCCAACGGTGTGCGGCTGGAGCCGGTCTCCGGCCCGCCCGCGACCGCCGTCCCCGCCGTTCCCCCCGTGACCGCCCCGCGGGAGACCCCGGTGCCGGAGCCGGAGACCGTGTCCGTGCAGGCCCCCGCGCCCGGGCCCGGGGACGTCGCCGACCTGGTGTTCGGCCTGATCTGTCCGGGCTGCGGCGAGTCCGTCGCGGAGGACGACCTGCACCTGCACCAGCCGCTGCGCAGCCTGGGCGCCGACTCGTTGATCGCGATGGACATCCGGCAGGCGCTGGCCCGGCGGTTCGGCGTCGACCTCCCGCTGGCCGACCTGCTGGACGGCCGCAGCGTCGCCGACCTGGTGCGGACCGTCGAGGCGGCCCGCGGCGCGGGTCCGGCCCCTGCCGCGGAGCCCGTGCCGACGCTGGTCGCCGACCCGGCGGCCCGCCACGAGCCGTTCCCACTCACCGACCTGCAGCAGGCCTACCTGGTCGGGCGCACCGACGCCTTCGAACTCGGCAACGTCTCGACCTCCTTCCTGGTCGAGGTCGACCTGGAGGAGACCGACGTCGAGCGGCTCGCCGCCTCGCTGCGCCAGCTGATCGGGCGGCACGACATGCTGCGCGCGGTGGTCTCCCGGGAGGGCTCCCAGCGGGTGCTCGCCACCGTCCCCGACTACCGGATCGCCACCGTCGACCTGCGCGACTGCGACGGGGCAGAACGGACCCGCCGCCTGGCGCGGATCCACCGGGAGATGCGGGACCAGGTCTTCGACACCGAGGTGTGGCCGCTCTTCGACGTCCGGGCGACCCTGCTCGACGACCGCACCACCCGGCTGCACCTGAACTTCGACGCGCTGGTGATCGACGGCCGCAGCTGCGGGCTGCTCTTCGAGGAGTGGGCCCAGACCTACCGCTCCGGGACGCCCGACACGCCCGCCCCCGCCGTCGGCTACCGCGACTACCTGCTCGCCGCCGCCCGGCCGGACACCGCGCAGCGCGAGCGCTCGCTCGCCTACTGGCAGGCCCGCTACGCCTCGCTGCCGCCCGCGCCCGGCCTGCCGCTGCGCCCGGGGCCGGTGCCGCGCCGGCCGGTGTTCGCGCACCGCACGGCCCGGGTCGAGCCCGCGGCCTGGCAGCGCTTCAAGGAGCACGCCGCGGCGGCGGGCGTCTCGCCCTCGGCCGCCCTGTGCACCGCGTACGCGCAGGTGCTGGGCCTGTGGAGCTCCTCGCCGCGGTTCACCCTCAACCTGCTGGCGTACAACCGGCGGCCGCTGCACGAGGACGTCGGCCGGATCGTCGGGAACCTGAGCAGCACCACGCTGCTGGAGGTCGACGCCTCCCCCGGCGAGGCGTTCGCGACGGGCGCCGCACGGCTGCAGCACCAGCTGCTGACCGATCTCGACCACGGCCACGTGACCGGCGTCGAGGTGCTGCGCGAGCTCAACCGCACCCGGGGCGGCACCGGCCTGGCGGGCATGCCGGTGGTCTTCACCAGCACGATCGGCTTCTCGGGCCAGGGCGACGGCGCGCTCACCGCCCTGACCGGGCTCGGCGCCACGGGCCGACTGGCGTCCAGCTCGGTGCGGACGCCGCAGGTGTGGCTCGACCACCAGGCCCTGGAGGAGGCCGGCGAGCTGGTCCTGAACTGGGACGTGGTGGAGGAGGTGTTCCCCGAGGGCGTGGTGGACGGGATGTGGGACGCCTACCTGGACCTGGTGCGGGACCTGTGCGGCGACGGGGCGTGGCAGCGCCCGCCGGCGGTGCTCGCGCCGGCCGCCGACCTGGCGGTCCGGCAGGCCGTCAACGCCACCGAGGCCCCCGTCCCCACCGAACTGCTGCACGACGCGTTCCGCTGGCAGGCCGAGGCCCGGCCGGCCGCGCCCGCCGTCATCACCGCGGGTCGGACCCTGAGCTACGGCGAGCTGGACCGCCGTTCCGACCGGGTCGCCCGGTGGCTGGTCGACCGCGGCGCCGGTCCGGGCGTGCTGGTCGGCATCGTGCTGGACAAGGGCTGGGAGCAGGTCGTCGCGGCGCTCGGCGTGCTCAAGTCCGGGGCCGCCTACGTGCCGGTGGACGCCGCCGCGCCCGCCCGCCGGCTGCGGACGATCCTGGCGGCCGCGCAGATCGACCTGGTGCTGACCCGGTCGGCCCTGGCCCCCGGGCTCGACCTGCCGGACGGCACCCGCACGCTGCACGTCGACACCGAGCCGGCCGACGCCGGGGCGGACGAGCCGCTGCCGCCGTCCCCGGCCAAGCCGGACGACCTCGCCTACGTCATCTTCACCTCGGGCTCCACCGGGGTCCCGAAGGGCGTGATGATCGAGCACACCGGCGCGGTCAACACCGTCCAGGACATCAACGACCGGTTCCGGGTGACCGCCGACGACCGGGTGCTGGCGCTGTCCGCGCTCCACTTCGACCTCTCGGTCTACGACCTGTTCGGCCTGCTGTCGGTGGGCGGCGCCGTGGTGCTGCCGGACGCGGCGGCGCAGCGCGAGCCGGCCGCCTGGCTGGAGCTGGTGGAGCGGCACCGGGTGACGGTCTGGAACAGCGTCCCGGCGCTGGTGGACATGTTCGTCGAGCACCTGGGCCCGGTGGGCGGCCCGCCGTCGCTGCGCCTGGTGATGATGAGCGGCGACTGGATCCCCGTCACCCTCCCCGCGGTCCTGGCCGCCGTCCTGCCGCAGGCGCAGGTCTGGAGCCTGGGCGGCGCGACCGAGGCGTCCATCTGGTCGATCCTGTACCCGGTCACCCGGGTGGACCCGGAGTGGTCGAGCATCCCGTACGGCCGGCCGATGCGGAACCAGCGCTTCCATGTGCTGGACGAGGCCCTGCGGCCCTGCCCGACCTGGGTGCCCGGCGACCTGTACATCGCCGGCACCGGCCTGGCCCGCGGCTACCTCGGCGACGAGGCGAAGACGCGCGCCGCGTTCCTGCGCCACCCGGCCACCGGCGAGCGGCTCTACCGCACCGGCGACCTCGGCCGCTACCTGCCGGACGGCGACATCGAGTTCCTCGGGCGCGCGGACACCCAGGTGAAGATCCAGGGCCACCGGATCGAGCTCGGCGAGGTCGAGGCCGCGCTGCTGCGCCGGCCCGAGGTGCGCGCCGCGGCCGCGGTGGCCGAGGGCGACCGGGGCGGCCCGCGGCGGCTGGTCGGCTACGCGGTGGCGGACGCCACCGAGGACGAGCTGCGCGAGGCGCTCGGCCGGGAGCTGCCCGGCTACCTGGTGCCCGCCCGGATCGTCCTGCTCGACGAGCTCCCGCTGACCGACAACGGCAAGGTGGACCGCCACCGGCTGCCCGCGCCCGAGGACCGGGCCCCGCGCCCGGGAGCGGCCGTCGCCCCGCGCGACCCGGGCGAGCGCCTGCTCGCCGGGATCTGGGCCGAGTTCTTCACGATCGACGGCGGCAGCGGCGCGGTCGACGTCACCGCCGACTTCTTCGACCTCGGCGGCGACTCGCTGCTCGCGGTGCGGCTGATGGCCCGGATCCGGCAGCGGACCGGCCGCTCGCTGCCGGTCGCCACGCTGCTCGCCCGGCCGACCGTCGAGCAGCTCGCCGAGGTGCTGCGCGACCAGGGCGGCGACGAGGGCCGCACGGCCCTGGTCACGATCCGGGCCACCGGCAGCCGGCCGCCGCTGGTCTTCGTCCACCCGGTCGGCGGGGACGTGCTCTGCTACGCCCCGCTCGCCGCCGCCCTCGACCCGGACCAGCCGTTCCACACCCTCCAGTACCCCGACCTCGACCCCGCGCCGCGGTCCCTGGCCGACCTGGCCGCGCACTACGCCGACGCGATCACCGAACGCTTCCCCGCCGGCCCGTACCGGCTCGGCGGCTGGTCCCTGGGCGGCGTGCTCGCGCTGGAGACCGCCCGGCTGCTCACCGCCCGCGGCGCGGCGGTCGAGCTGGTCGCCGCGGTGGACCTGCTCGAACCGCCCGGCCGCGCCGAACCCGCCACCGACGCGGCGCTGCTCGCCCGGTTCGCCCGCGACCTCGCCGGGCTGGCGGGCAGCGACTGGCGGCCCGGGGCGGCCGAGTTCGAGCCCACCGGCGACCGCTCGCCGATCGAGGAGCTGCTGGACCGGGCCCGGCAGGCCGGCGTCCTGCCGCCGGACGTCGACCTCGCCACGCTGGAGCGGCTGGCGGGCCGGTTCCTGCTGCTGAGCCGGGCGCTGGCCGACCACGAGCCCGTCGCGTACCGGGGCCGGGTCCGGCTGCTGCGGGCCGTGGACGGGGCCACCGCCGCGACCACCCGCCGGTGGCTCGACCTGCTCGGCGACCGGGCCGACAGCGTCGACGTGCCCGGCGACCACTACACCGTCCTGCGCGCCCCGTCCCTGGAGGCGGTGGCCGGCGAGCTCGACAAGGCGCTGGACGAGCTGTGAGCCGCACCCGCCCGGTTCCGGCCCCCACCCCGACCCGGCCCGCACCCGCCCGCACCCGGAGGACCCGATGACCGCCATGGAACTGCCGCCGCAGGCCCGGCCGGCGCTCACCGCCGCCGCGGTCACCGACCGCGTGCGGGCGTACGCCGCGGGCCTGCCGGACCGCGCGCCGCAGATCGAGCGGCTCGGCCGGATCCCCGACGACGTGCTCGCCGGCCTGAAGGCCACCGGCCTGCTGCGCGCCGCGCTGCCCCCGTCGCTCGGCGGCGTCGAGATGACCGTGCCGGAGCTCACCCGGGCCGTCGACCTGCTGGCCGCGGGGGACGCCTCGGTCGCCTGGTGCGCGGCCGTCGCCCTGAACGCCGCGCTGGCCGTGGTCTCGCTGCCCGTCGAGGTGTTCACCGAGCTGTTCCCGGACCCGGACCTGGTCACCGCGACGGTGCTGCCGCCGACCGGGCGGGCGCTGCGGCAGGACGGCGGCTACCTGCTGTCGGGGCGCTGGTCGCACGCCAGCGGCATCCGGCACGCCGACCGGGTGATCGCCGGCTTCCGGACCCCGGAGGACACCGTGCGGATCGCCGTCTTCGACGCCGCCCACGCCAGGGTGCTCGACACCTGGCACACCACCGGGCTGCGCGGCACCGGCTCGCACGACTTCGAGGTGGCCGACCTGTTCGTCCCGGACCGGCACACCTTCGTCCTCGCCCCGGCGGGCGACCGGCCACAACCGCTCCACCTGCGCGCCGACAACCTCGCCCTGAAGATGGCGGGCATCCCGCTGGGCATCGGCCGGTCGGCGCTGCGGGCCGCCCGGGAGATCCTCACCGACCGGCGCACCGCACTGCCCCGGCCGGCCGCGCCGGCCGACCTCGCGCACGCCGAGTCGCTGATCGGCGCGGCCGACGCCTACGTGTACGCCACCCTGGAGAGCGCCTGGGCCGCGCAGGCGGCGGGCCTGGCGCCGGAACGCGGCACCGCCGCGCTGGCCCGCTGGTTCGCCCACCGGGCCTGCCGGGAGGCGGTCCAGTTCCTGTACGACGCGGTGGGCATCTGCGCGGCCTACACCGACTGCACCCCGATCGACCGGGACCTGCGCGACCTGCTCACCGCGAGCCGGCACGTCGCCTCCTCGGAGAAGATCCTCGACGGCGTCGGCGACCTGCGGCTCGGCGGCTCCCCCGCCTCCCCGCTGCTCTGACGGTCCGGGAGGCCCGCTCCGGTGATCGACCTGCTGCTGCCGCCCGCGGTGGTGACCGAGGAGACGTACGGCGACGACGAGGCCGACCAGGCCCCGCTCTACCCCGAGGAGGAACGGGTGGTGGCCCGGTCGGTGGCCAAGCGCCGCCGGGAGTTCGCCGCCGTCCGCGGCTGCGCCCGGCGCGCCATGGCCAGGCTCGGCGTGCCGCCGGCACCGGTGCTGCCCGGCGAGCGCGGAGCTCCGCAGTGGCCGGCCGGCCTGGTCGGCAGCATGACCCACTGCCGGGGCTACCGCGCCGCCGCGCTCTCCCGGTCCGGCGACCTGGCCTCCCTGGGCATCGACGCCGAACCGCACGGCCCGCTGCCGGACGGCGTGCTGCCCGCCGTCGCGCTGCCCGCCGAGCGGCGGCGCCTGGCGCTGCTCCGGACCGGGCGCCCCACCGTCCACTGGGACCGGCTGCTCTACAGCGCGAAGGAGTCCGTCTACAAGGCCTGGTTCCCGCTGACCGGCCGCTGGCTGGACTTCGAGCAGGCCGACATCGACCTCCACCTCTCCCCCGACGCCACGTCGACCGGCCACTTCCACGCCGAACTCCTCGTCCCCGGCCCCCTCCTGGCCGGCCGTCGGCTCACCTGTTTCGACGGCCGCTGGACCGTCGCCCGCGGCCTGGTCGCCACCGCCGTGACGGTCCGCCACGTCCCGGCGCCGCCCGGCCCCCCGGGGTGCTGCTCCTGGACCCCGCGCGGGCCCGGGGCGCTCCGTTCCGACTGACCGTCAGTCCGGCCGGTCGGCAGCGGTGCCGGGGCGGTCGGGCCGGCGGGGCGGTCGGGGTGCCGCCCCGGCGCGCGGCACCCCCCGGTCCCACCGCCGCTGCACCGCGCGCAGGATCTCCGCCCCGGTGTCCTCCAGGAACTCCGCCGCCGCGCCCAGCCGGGCCCCGGCCGGTGTGGCCGCCCCCAGCAGCTCGGCCCCGCCCTGGGCGAACTCGGCGAGCAGCGCGTTGCGCTGGGCGCTCGCCAGCAGCGACCGGTACCAGACGTCGTCGTCGATGACGTACCGCTCGCGGCGCCCGTCCGCGTCCCGCTCGCGCCGCACCAGCTCCTGGTCCTCCAGGTAGCCGACCGCCTTCGAGACCGACGCCGGGCTCACGCCCAGCCGCTGCACCAGCTCGGTCGCGGTCAGGCTGCCGCGGTCGGTGACGTAGAGGCAGCCGAGCACCCGGGCGGCCATCCGCGGCAGGCCGCTGTGCACCAGCAGCTCGGCGAACTGCGTCGCGTACTCCTCGACCGCGGCCGGATCGCGCCCGTCGTCCGGGCGCGCGCCGCCGCCGACGGTCCGCGGTGGCGCCGCCCTGCTCCGGCGGGAGCGGCGCACGGTGGCGCGCTGCGCGTTGTCCGCCCGGTAGCCGGCGGGGCCGCCGTTGCGCGCGATCTCCCGGGTGACCGTCGACGTCGGACGCGCGAGCTCGCGGGCGATCTCTCCGTACCCGAGGCCTCCGGCGAGCCCGGCGGCGATCCGGCGGCGGTCCTCCTGGGTCAGCCTGGCACCTGGCACCGGCACTCCTCTCTGCACCGCCGAGTATGCCGTCCGGCGCCAGCCCATTGCAACGCTCGAACGGTGATCCCATTGCATTAGGCGCCATTGTCATTGCAAGGATATATCGGTTCTGAGCTGCACAGACTTCTTCGTCGAACGCCGATGGCATTGAGCGAGGGGGAAACAGCGACCTAATCTCTTCACCACACGGAAAACCGTCGACACCCAGGGGGAACCACCATGAGCACCACTGTCCGGGCAGCTCTCGCCGTCCTGCTGACCGCAACCGTCCTGGCGGCCGCGCCGACGGCCTTCGCCGACGAGCCCGCCGGCGACCGCGGGACCGCCGGCGTGCAGTCCGTCCTCGACCGCGCGGTGTCCGAGGCCGGCCTGCCCGGGGCCATGGCCGAGGTCCGGGACGGCGACGCGGTCTGGTTCGGACAGGCCGGCACCGCCGACCTGACCACCGGCCGGGCCCTCACGCCGCAGGACCGGTTCCGGATCGGCAGCACCACCAAGACCTTCGTCGCCACCGTCATCCTCCAGTTGGAGGCCGAGCACCGGCTCGGCCTGGACGACAGCGTCGAGCAGTGGCTGCCCGGCCTGGTGGACGGCAACGGCTACGACGGCTCCAGGATCACCATCCGTCAACTGCTCAACCACACCAGCGGCATCTACAACATCGCCATGACGCAGCTCGCGGCGGACGACTTCGTCGGCCCGCCGTTCCTGCAGCACCGGTTCGACAGCTTCACCCCGCGCCAACTGGTCGAGATCGCCCTCGCCAACAAGCCGAAGTTCGCCCCGGGCACGGGCTGGGACTACTCCGACACCAACTACGTGCTCGCCGGCATGATCGCGGAGCGGGCCGGCGGCCGCAGCCTGGCGCAGCAGATCGCCCAGCGGATCAGCAAGCCGCTGCACCTGAAGAGCACCTACGAGCCGACCGGCGACGACCCGGACATCCACGGCCCGCACGGCCGCTTCTACTCCAAGCTGATGGTGCCGGGCGACGCCACCCCGTTCTACGACGTGACCCGGCTCAACCCGTCCTTCGGCTTCGGCTCCGGCGACATGGTCTCCGACAACGGCGACCTCGCCACCTTCGTCCGCGCGCTGCTGCAGGGCCGCCTGCTGCCGCCCGCCCAGCAGCGCGAGATGTTCACCGTGCTGGACCCGCAGGGCGGCTGGATCGACACGTCGCACTACGGCCTGGGCGTGGCCTCGCTGGACCTCTCCTGCGGCACGGTGTGGGGCATGGGCGGCGCGATCGACGGCTCCTGGTCGTACACCTTCGGCACCCGCGACGGCCGCCGCATCCTCTCGACGGAGGTGAACGGCGACTGGGCCAACGGCAGCTGGACCTGGCCGATCGGCGTCTTCACGGCCGAGCTGGAGGCCGCCTTCTGCCCGCCCGCAGCTGCCGCCACCACCACCAGCCGCTGACCGGCACGCGCACCGCCCTCGACCTGACGGATGCTCAGGGAGACCGCCCCGGCGAAGAATTCCCGGATCCCGGGTAAACGGTTCCGCCCACGGGGGCTGTTCACGGGTGTCGGTGAACAGCGAGTCGGACGAAGGTGGTCCCATTGATGCGCGATTCCGTACTACTGGCCCTGATCGGCGGTAGCGTGAGGGTGGTGTGCCTGCTGGTCTCCGGGGGGCTGGGGCTGGCACGGGAACGAGTGCGCGGGCAACGGACGGTGGCACTCCTGCGCGCCGCGAAGGCCGGTGCCACCGTGGTGGACCGCGGGCCGGACGGCGGGGAGCTGACGGTCCGCACGCAGCGAGGGGGGACGCGATGACGAACGGACGGGTGCAGGTATCGGCCCCGGCGGAGGCGACGGAACCGGCCGGTGAGGAGTTCGAGGCCTTCTTCACCCGCAGCTACCCGCGCGCCCTCGCCCGGGCGGTGCTGCTCTGCGGCAACCGGGAGGACGCCGAGGACGCCGTCCTGGAGGCGTACGCGGCGGCCGCCGAGCGCTGGGCGGACCGGCTGCGCGGCTACGAGTCGCCCGAGGGCTGGGTGTCGACGGTGGTCGAGCAACGGCTGTGGAAGACCGCCCGGGCCCGCAGCAAGCAGCGCGAGGCGCTGCTGCGGGTGCCGGTCCC
>NZ_JBHYKG010000114.1:0-24819 GCF_042741245.1 Kitasatospora sp. NPDC058965 | reverse complement strand
GCCCCGGCACCCCCGCCGCACCCGTCAGGATCGGAGAAGCGCCGCGGCGCGCGGCGGCCCTAGCCTGGCGGCTATGAACGCAGACACCAGGGGCCACGCCGCCGACAGCCACGACCTGATCCGGGTGGTCGGCGCCCGCGAGAACAACCTCAAGGACGTCAGCATCGAGATCCCCAAGCGCCGGCTGACCGTCTTCACCGGCGTCTCGGGCTCGGGCAAGAGCTCGCTGGTGTTCAGCACCATCGCCGCCGAGTCGCAGCGGCTGATCAACGAGACCTACAGCGCCTTCGTGCAGGGCTTCATGCCCACCCTGGCCCGGCCCGAGGTGGACGTGCTGGACGGCCTGACCACCGCGATCATCGTGGACCAGCAGCGGATGGGCGGCGACCCGCGCTCCACCGTCGGCACCGCCACCGACGCCAACGCGATGCTGCGGATCCTGTTCAGCCGGCTCGGGCAGCCGCACATCGGCTCGCCCAAGGCGTACTCGTTCAACGTGCCCTCGATCAGCGGGGCCGGTGCGGTCACCGTCGAGCGCGCCGGGCAGCAGGTCAAGGAGCGGCGCAGCTTCAGCATCGTCGGCGGCATGTGCCCGCGCTGCGAGGGCCGCGGCACGGTCACCGACATCGACCTGACCCAGCTCTACGACGACTCCAAGTCACTCGCCGAGGGGGCCTTCACCATCCCCGGCTGGAAGTCCGACAGCTTCTGGACGGTCCGCCTGTACGCCGAGTCGGGCGTGCTCGACCCGCACAAGCCGATCCGCGACTTCACCGCGAAGGAGCTGCGCGAGTTCCTCCACGGGGAGCCGCGCAAGGTCAAGGTGGAGGGCGTCAACCTGACCTACGAGGGCCTGATCCCCAAGCTGCAGAAGTCGATGCTGTCCAAGGACAAGGAGTCGCTGCAGCCGCACCTGCGGGCCTTCGTGGAGCGCGCGGTCACCTTCACCGCGTGCCCCGACTGCGACGGCACCCGGCTGAGCCGGCAGGCCCGCTCCTCGAAGATCGGCGCCGTCAGCATCGCCGACGCCTGCGCGATGCAGATCAGCGACCTGGCCGACTGGGTGCGCGGGCTGGCCGAGCCCACGGTGGCCCCGCTGCTCGGCTCGCTGCAGCAGTTGCTCGACTCCTTCGTGGAGATCGGCCTGGGCTACCTCTCGCTGGACCGGTCGGCCGGCACGCTCTCCGGCGGCGAGGCGCAGCGGGTGAAGATGATCCGCCACCTGGGCTCCTCGCTGACCGACACCACCTACGTCTTCGACGAGCCCACCACCGGCCTGCACCCGCACGACATCCGGCGGATGAACGACCTGCTGCTGCGCCTGCGCGACAAGGGCAACACGGTGCTGGTGGTGGAGCACAAGCCGGAGACCATCGCGATCGCCGACCACGTGGTCGACCTCGGTCCCGGGGCCGGCCCGGCCGGCGGCAGCGTCTGCTTCCAGGGCGACGTCGAGGGGCTGCGCACCAGCGGCACCAGCACCGGACGGCACTTCGACGACCGGGCCCGGCTGAAGGACACCGTGCGCACGCCCACCGGGGCGGCCCGGATCCGCGGCGCGAGCAGCCACAACCTGCGCGCGGTGGACGTGGACCTGCCGCTCGGCGTGCTGACCGTGGTCACCGGCGTGGCCGGCTCCGGCAAGAGCTCGCTGGTGCACGGCTCGCTGCCGCAGTGGTCGCAGACCGTGCCGGGCGGGGTGGTGGCGATCGACCAGAGCCCGATCCGCGGCTCGCGGCGCAGCAACCCGGCCACCTACTCGGGCCTGCTGGACCCGATCCGCAAGGCCTTCGCCAAGGCCAACGGGGTCAAGCCGGCCCTGTTCAGCGCCAACTCCGAGGGCGCCTGCCCGGGCTGCAACGGCGCCGGGGTGGTCTACACCGACCTGGCGATGATGGCCGGGGTGGCCACCGTCTGCGAGGAGTGCGACGGCAAGCGGTTCGACGCCTCGGTGCTGGAGTACCACTTGGGCGGGCGGGACATCAGCGAGGTGCTGGCGATGCCGGTCGACGAGGCCGCGGCCTTCTTCGCCGCGGGCGAGGCCCGCACCCCGGCCGCGCACCGGATCCTGGAGCGGCTGGCCGACGTGGGACTGGGCTACCTGACCCTGGGGCAGCCGCTCACCACGCTCTCCGGCGGCGAGCGGCAACGGCTCAAGCTGGCCGCGCAGATGGCCGAGCAGGGCGGCGTCTACGTGCTGGACGAGCCCACCGCCGGCCTGCACCTGGCCGACGTCGAGCAACTGCTCGGCCTGCTGGACCGGTTGGTCGACGCCGGCAAGTCGGTGATCGTGATCGAGCACCACCAGGCGGTGATGGCGCACGCCGACTGGATCGTGGACCTCGGCCCCGGGGCCGGCCACGACGGCGGCCGGGTGGTCTTCGAGGGCACCCCGGCCGAGCTGGTGGCCGGCCGCCGCACCGTCACCGGCGAGCACCTGGCGGCCTACGTCGGCGCGGTCTGACCCGGCGTCGCCGGGCCGCCTGACGACCTGTCAGCCGGCCCGGCGGGGGTGGAAGACCCAGCCGCGCAGCAGCCCGAACCGGACCACCGTGGCCAGCGCGTTGGCCAGCACCAGGATGACCAGCTCGGTGCCGTGCGAGGCGTCCGGGGCCACCGCGCCCAGCAGCCGGACCGCCGCGCTGCTCAGCCCCAGGCCGATCAGGAAGGCGATCCCGCCCTCCACCTGGTGGCGCAGCGCGTCCCGGGTCCCGGTCACCCCGAAGGTGAAGCGCCGGTTGGCGGCGGTGTTGGCCACCGCGGTCAGGCCCTGGGCCAGGAAGTTGGCCGCCAGCGCCGGCAGCGGTTGCCGCAGCCCCAGGTAGAGCAGCACGTACGCCAGCGTGGAGAGCGTCCCGACCGCCGCGAAGCCGGCCAACTGCCGCCCGGGGCCCGGGGCCGGGCGGACCCCGCGCACCGGGAGCGCCGACTCCGCCCGGCCGCCGCCGGCCAGCGAGCGGCGGGCCACCCGGGCCATGCCGCGCAGGTCGTCCAGCGCGGTGCGCACGATGTCCACCCGGCTGTCCGGGTCGTCCACCCAGTCCACCGGCACCTCGTGGATGCGCAGCCCGCGCCGCTCGGCGAGCAGCAGCAGCTCGGTGTCGAAGAACCAGGCGTTGTCCTCGACCGCGCCGAGCAGCCGCTGCACCACCTCGGTGCGGCCCGCCTTGAACCCGCACTGGGCGTCCGAGAACTTGGCCGCCAGGGTGGCGCGCAGCAGCAGGTTGTAGGTGCGCGAGACGAACTCGCGCTTCGGTCCGCGCACCACCGCCGAACCGCGGTGCAGCCGGCTGCCGATGGCCAGGTCGCTGTGGCCGGAGAGCAGCGGGGCGACCAGCGGCAGGAAGGCCTCCAGTCCGGTGGACAGGTCGACGTCCATGTACGCCACCACGTCGGCCTCGCTGCTGCCCCAGACCTGGCGCAGCGCCCGGCCGCGCCCCTTGAGCCCCAGGTGCACCGCCCTGACCTGCTCGAACTCGGCGGCCAGCGCGGTCGCCACGGCCCAGGTGCCGTCGGTGCTGGCGTTGTCGGCGACGGTGATCAGGAACGGGTAGGGGAAGGTCTCGGCCAGGTAGCCGTGCAGTCGGCGCACGCAGCGCTCCAACACGTGCTCCTCGTTGAACACCGGCACCACGACCTCGACCGACCGGGTGCGCACGGCCGTCGGCCGGATCAGGGCGAGCGGGGACTGCGGCGCGGACTCTGTCATGCGAAGGAGATTCACAGCGCCGGATGGGCCCGCGATGATGGGAAGCTGAACGGGGCCTGAGAACCCCCGCCCCGGCCGAGTACGGAGGATGCGCATGTCCGACCAGGTGACCGAGTCCGACGTCCTGGTGGTCGGCGCGGGCCCCACCGGCCTGCTGCTGGCCGGCGACCTCGCGGCCGCCGGGCTGCGGGTGACGCTGCTGGAGAAGCGCGGCCAGGAGTCCAACCTGACCCGGGCGTTCGCCGTGCACGCCCGCACCCTGGAGCAGTTGGACGCCCGCGGCTTGGCCGACGACCTGATCGCCACCGGCACCCCGCTGGACCGGCTGCAGCTGTTCGGGCGGCTCGGGCTGGACCTGGGCACGCTGCCCACCCGGTTCCCGTTCGTCCTGATCACGCCGCAGTACCACACCGAACGTCTGCTCCAGGAGCGGGCGTTGAAGGCCGGCGCGGTGATCCTGCGCGGCCACCGGGTGACCGGCCTGCGGCAGGACGCGCACGGGGTCACCGTGGAGGCGGACACCGCCGACGGCCTGACGGTCCATCGGGCCGGGTACCTGGTCGGGACCGACGGGGTGCACAGCGCGGTGCGGGAGCTGACCGGCATCCCGTTCCCCGGTGAGTCGGTGGTCAGTTCGGTGCTGCTGGCCGACGTGCGGCTGGACCGCGCGCCCAGCAGCGTGCTCACGGTCGGCGCGACCGAGGACGGCTTCGGCTTCCTGGCCCCGTTCGGCGACGGCTGGTACCGGGTGATCGCCTGGGACCGGACCCGCCAACTGCCGGACGACGCACCGGTCGAGCTGGCCGAGATCGCCGACATCACCCGGCGCACCCTGGGCGCGGACTACGGCCTGCACGACGCCCGGTGGATGTCCCGCTTCCACAGCGACGAGCGGCAGGTGCCGCGCTACCGGGACGGCCGGGTGCTGCTCGCCGGGGACGCCGCGCACTGCCACTCGCCGGCCGGCGGCCAGGGGATGAACACCGGCCTGCAGGACGCGGCCAACCTCAGCTGGAAGCTGGCCGCGGTGGTCCGGGGCCACTGCCCGCCGTCGCTGCTGGACAGCTACCAGGACGAGCGGCACCCGGTCGGCAAGCTGGTGCTGCGCACCTCCGGCGGGCTGGTCCGGCTGGCGCTGGCCCGCACCGCCGCCGCCCGCGCGGCCCGCTCGCTGGTGACCACGGTGGCCGAGCGGCTCGGCCCGCTGGTGACCCGGGGCACCCGGACCGTCTCGGGCATCGGGATCAGCTACCCGGCCGAGCCGGGCGCGCACCCCTTGGCCGGTCGGCGGGTGCCGGACCTGCGGCTGGCGGTGGACACCCCCGGGCAGCCGACCCGGCTCTACGAGGCCCTGCGGACCGGCCGTTTCGTGCTGGTCAGCGCCGACCAGCGGGCCCCCGGGGCGCCGTTCGCCGGGCTGGAGCCGGAGGTGGCCCAGGACTGGGGCGACCGGCTGGTGCAGGTGGCCCCGGCCGACCCGCACGGCAAGCTGCGGGCCACCGTGCTGCTGGTCCGGCCGGACGGCTACGCGGCCTGGGCGGCGGCCGACCCGAACCGCGGCGAGCTGCGGGCGGCCCTGCTGCGGTGGCTGGGTGCGCCCTGAGCCGTGCTCACCCGGCGGCCGCCGTGCCACGATGGGGCGCCATGAAGCGCTTCGACCGCCTGCGTCAGATCCGCCGCCTCGACCCCGAGCGGGACTTCCTGGAGATCTACCGGCTCACCGCCACCTACGAGTTCCCCTGGGACCACACCAGGGCACTGGAGCTGGCGCTGTACCGCACCTACGCGGTGCCGAGCATCGGTCGACTGCTGGACCGGACGGCGGAGCTGACGGACCGTTCGCAGAAGCGGTACGACGACACCTCGCTGCTGCTCGGCGCGGTGACCGAGCACGGCTTCGACTCGGCGCGCGGGCGCACCGCGATCCGCCGGATCAACCAGATGCACCAGCGCCACCCGATCAGCAACGAGGACATGCGCTACGTGCTCTGCACCTTCGTGGTGATGCCCAAGCGGTGGATCGACCGGTACGGGTGGCGCCGGCTCAGCGAGCACGAGCTGCGCGCCACCGCCGCCTACTACCGCCACCTGGGCCGCCTGCTGGGCATCAAGGAGGTGCCGGCGGACTTCGCCGCCTTCGAGGAGTGCCTGGACGCCTACGAGGCCGCCCACTTCGGCTGGGACGAGGGTTCCCGGCGGGTCTCCGACGCCACCCTGGACCTGATGGCCTCGTGGTACCCGCGCCGGCTGCGCCCGGCGGTGCGCCGGGCCAGCACGGCGCTGCTGGACGAGCCGCTGCGCCGGGCCTTCCGCTACCCGGCGCCGGACCCGGTCACCACCGCGCTGGTGACCGGGGCGCTGCGGCTGCGGGCCCGGGTGGTGCGCGCCCTGCCGCCGCGCCGCCGGCCGCACTACGCCCGGCAGAACCCGGAGATCAAGGGCTACCCGTACGGCTTCCGGCTGGCCGGGCTGGGGACGTTCCCGCCGGCCGCCGGCGGCTGCCCGGTACCGCACCGGAACCTCACCGAACCTGACGGCTGAGCGCCGGATCCGGCCAGTTCCGAAACAACCGCGGCAGAAAAACCACGGCGCGGTGTCACCGCGGTGGCCGCGCCGTTGGTTCGACTGCGCCGAACCGGTCCAGACCACTTGTCCGAAACAATCCGTTCCGCCGCATTCCGCGAAAGTCTGGACCAACCTATTCACTGAATAGGAACGGGTCAACTCTGTTCAGATTCCCGATTTCCACACTTGACTGTTATTTGGTATTTCATTGCCTGGTCTTTGCGCTTTTCCCAGGCTATTTCTGGGATCTTCTTCGGAGCGTTCTCGACCCCGAACGCCCCCGCCCCCTCCGGTCCCCATGCCGGCTCAAGGAGGTCCCGTGCGCCCCCGTTCCCTCGCCCTCGCCGCCGCCATAGCCCTGCTGCCGGTCTCGGCAGCCTCGCTGGGCCTGGCCACCGCCCAGGCGGCCGCCCCGAACGTCGCGGCCCCGCGCGTGGCGCTGCCGAACACCGTCACCCCGGCGGTCGCGCACTCGCAGAAGCAGGGCGACCTGCCCGCGGCCAAGCAGCTCTCGGTGGCCGTCGGCCTCAAGCTGCGCAACCAGGCCGACCTGGACGCGTTCCTGGCCGCCGTGGCCGACCCGAAGTCGGCGAGCTACGGCCGGTACCTGACCCCCGAGCAGTTCACCGCCCGCTACGCCCCGGCCCAGGCCGACGTGGACCACGTGGTGGCGTACCTGAAGTCGCACGGCCTGACCACCTCGGTCAGCGCGAACCGCCAGGTCGTCGACGTCCAGGGCTCGGCCGAGCAGGTCCAGGCCGCCTTCGGCACCCACGAGAGCGCCTACTTCGACGCCGCCGCGCAGCGCTCCTTCTTCGCCAACGACGGCGCCGCCTCGCTGCCGGCCGACGTCGCCGCCCTGGTGGTCGGCGTCAACGGCCTGAACGACCACACCGTGCGCACCACCCGGCTGGCCAAGCCGAACGCGGCCACCCCGAACGCCACCCCCAGCGGCTTCGGCCCGGGCCAGTACGACGGCGCCTACAACCTGAACAAGGTCGGCGCGGACGGCACCGGCGTGAAGGTCGCGCTCTGGGAGTTCGACGGCTACACCCGGTCCAACCTGACCACCTACGACAGCCAGTACGGCCTGACCGGCCCGGCCGTCACCACGGTCTCGGTGGACGGCGCCAACTACGACAGCAAGCCCGGCGACGGCCAGGGCGAGGTCGAGCTGGACTCGGAGATCGTGCGCGGCGTGGCGCCCAAGGCCACCCAGCTGGTCTACGAGGCCCCCAACAGCGACCAGGGCGAGATCGACATGGCCGCCAAGATCGTGGCGGACAACCAGGTCTCGGTCATCTCCATCTCCTGGGGCTCCTGCGAGCCGGACACCACCGCCTCGGTGATGAACACCGTCGCGAACTCCTTCAAGCAGGCCGCCGCCCAGGGCATCTCGGTCTTCTCCGCCTCCGGCGACGACGGCTCGCGCGACTGCACCCGCTCGACCAGCGGCTCGACCGTCAAGTCGGTCGACTACCCGGCCTCCGACCCGAACGTCACCGGCGTGGGCGGCACCAACCTCAAGGTCTCCGGCACCAGCTACTCCTCGGAGAGCGCCTGGAGCACCGCCGGCGGCGGCGTCTCCACCCAGTTCGCCAAGCCGTCCTGGCAGACCGGCACCGGCGTCAGCGGCACCATGCGCACCGTGCCGGACGTCTCCTCCAACGCCGACCCGGCCAGCGGCTTCGCCATCTACACCCAGGGCAGCACCGGCCCGGGCTGGCAGGTCTACGGCGGCACCAGCGCCGCGGCCCCGCTCTGGTCCGGCTACACCGCGCTGTTCAACCAGAAGGCCGCCGCCGCCACCAAGCCCAACCTGGGCCAGGCCAACCCGGCGCTGTACCAGGTGGCCAACAGCAGCAGCTACGGCACCGCGTTCCACGACGTGACCAGCGGCGCGAACCAGGACTTCAGCACCAAGACCGGCTACGACCAGGTCACCGGCTGGGGCACCCCGGTCGCCGACGCGCTGACCACCGCCCTGCTCGGCGGCGGCACCGGCACCCCGGGCAACACGGTCTCGGTGACCAACCCGGGCAGCCAGAACGGCACCGTCGGCACCGCCGTCTCGCTGCAGCTCAGCGGCACCGACTCGGCCACCGGCCAGACCCTGAGCTACTCGGCCGCCGGCCTGCCGGCCGGCCTGTCGATCAGCGCCGGCGGCCTGGTCTCCGGCACCCCGACCGCGGCCGGCACCTCCTCGGTGACCGTCACCGCCAAGGACACCACCGGCGCCACCGGCTCCACCACCTTCACCTTCACGGTGGCGGCCGGCACCGGCTGCACCCCGGCCCAGCTGCTCGGCAACGGCGGCTTCGAGACCGGCACCGCCGCCCCGTGGACCGCCTCCTCCGGCGTGGTCGACAACTCCTCCTCCGAGGCCGCCCACTCCGGCTCCTGGAAGGCCTGGCTGGACGGCTACGGCTCCAGCCACACCGACACGCTGTCGCAGACCGTCACCGTCCCGGCCGGCTGCAAGGCGACCTTCAGCTTCTGGCTGCACGTGGACACCGCCGAGACCGGCTCCACCGCCTACGACAAGCTGACCCTCACCGCCAACGGCACCACCCTGAAGACCTGGTCCAACACCGACGCGGCCACCGGCTTCACCCAGCGCACCGTCGACCTGTCGGCCTACGCCGGCCAGACGGTGACCCTCAAGTTCACCGGCACCGAGGACTCCTCGCTGCAGACCAGCTTCGTGATCGACGACGCCACCCTGAACGTCGGCTGAGTGCTTTCGCGACTGCCTGTCATTCCCTGGTCGCTCACCGACACCAAAGTGTGAGAAATCCCAGGTAGTGAGACATCCCGCCGTACCGGGCCATCCCCGGTGCGGCGGGATTGTTGCATTTGCGTTTCACACTTTTGGAGGCAGCCGGGGGTTGCGTGAAGTTAATTTGTCGTGACCACTGTCATAGCGCGCGGTTGATGACGTAGCCTCTGGTGCCTGCGTATGGTTCCTGCAGCTCGGTGACGTCCCCACAACGTCACCGAGCCGGTCCCGCCGCGTAAGTCTCCAGGCAACGGGGCGGCTGGTGGGGAAGGTTATTTCGCATGGGCACGCAATTTCCGCAGAACGCCGGTCACCTACGCCTGGTGGAGCAGTCGGCCGGCCCGGTCGCGCTCCGCGCCGCGGGGGCCACCGGTGCCGTCCACCCGCTGCCGCCCACCGTCTGCCCGGCCGCGGGCGCCGACTTCGCCCAGACCCTGCACGCCGCGATCGAGGCCAGCGGGCTGAGCCTGGACCGGATCCGCACCGAGCTGGTCCAGCAGGGCGTCAGGGTCAGTGTCACCACCCTCAGTTACTGGCGGCGCGGCCGCAGCCAGCCGGAGCGGGCCGCCTCGGTGCGCGCGGTGGCCCTGCTGGAGGAGCTGCTCGGGCTGCCCGCCGGCACCCTGTCCAGCCTGCTCGGCCCGCCCCGCCCGCGCGGGCGCTGGGTGGCCCAGCCGGTGCCGGACGCCCTGCCGGTCTCCGCGATCTGGCCGGAGGAGCAGCAGATCGCCGAGGTCTTCGACGAGTTGGACGCGCCGCCGATCGGCGAGCTGGAACGGCTGAGCGTGCACGACGCCTACTACGTGGGCCCCGACCGGCAGGGCCAGACACTGCGCACCCGGCAGGTGGTGCGGGCCACCACGGCCGGGGTGAACCGCTGCCTGGTGGTGCAGAAGGCGGACGAGGGCACCGTCGGCTGCCCGGAGATCACCTCGATCCGGCACGCCCGGCAGGGCCGGGTGCGGCGCAAGCCGGAGATCGGCCTGCTGGTCTCCGAGCTGCTGCTGGACCGGCCGCTCGGCCAGGGCGACTCCACCGTCTTCGAGTACGAGGTCGAGCTGCCGCCGGCCGGTCCCACCACGGTGTACGCCCGGCGGTTCGCGGTGCCGGTGCGCGAGTACGTGCTGCAGGTGCACTTCGACCCGGCCACCCTGCCGGCGCACTGCGAGCGGTACGAGCGGGGCGGCGGCGAGGAGCGGGACCGGCTGCGCGAGCGGCTCTGGATCGGCGCCTCGGCCAGCGTGCACGCGATCGCCACCGACCAGCAGCCGGGCCAGACCGGGATCCGCTGGGAGTGGGACTGACCGCGGCGCAAGCGGGTTTGCCCGGGTGGCAAGGCGCTGTCCGGACGACCCGGACCCCGGCCAGGCTTGGGGGCACCGCCTCCCCCCGACCGACCCGGAGTCCCGCATGCCCACCTCCTTCTGGCACCACCCGCTGACCGCCGTCCGGGCCGCCGGCTTCTCGGTCGGCGCGCTGCTGCTGCTGGTCGGCGTCGGCGTGGTGCTGCGGCAGCCGCTGCTGATCCCGCCGCTGGCCGCCAGCGCCGCCCTGGTGCACGGCGCCCCGGGCCTGCCGCTCTCCCAACCGCGCAACCTGGTCGGCGGGCAACTGCTCTCCGCCCTCACCGGCTACGCGGTGCTGGCGGTGGCCGGGCCCGGGGTCTGGGGCGCGGCGGTGGCCGGCGGGCTGGCGCTGGGCGCCATGCTGCTGGCCCGGGTGCCGCACTCGCCGGCCGCCGCCACCGCGGTGATCGTGGTGATGCAGGCCCCGCCGGCCGTCCGCTTCGTACCGCTGCTGGCGCTGGCCACCGTGCTGCTGGTGGCGATCGGGCTGCTGCCCGGGCGGACCGGACAGCACCCGGTGCGCTACCCGGTGCGGTGGTGAGGCAGGATCGGTCGGATGGACAACACCATTGAGCTCCACCCGATCGGGTGGGTGGTCGGCGGCCGCACCGAGGTGGTCGACGACGACTGGGGACAGGTCGAGGCCGTGATCCGGCTGGACCGGGAGCGCTACTCGGACGAGGCGCTGCGCGGGCTGGACGCCTTCACCCACCTGGAGGTGGTCTTCCACTTCCACCGGGTGCCCGAGGACCGGATCGAGACCACCGCCCGCCGCCCGCGCGGCAATCCCGACTGGCCCGAGGTGGGCATCTTCGCCCAGCGCGGCAAGAACCGGCCCAACCGGCTGGGCGTCTCCCGCTGCCGACTGCTCGCCGTGGACGGGCACGAGCTGCGGGTGCGCGGCCTGGACGCGGTGGCCGGCACCCCGGTGCTGGACCTCAAGCCGTGGCTGGCCGAGTTCGGTCCGCTGGGCGAGACCGGGCAGCCGGCCTGGGCCACCGAGCTGATGCGCGACTACTACTGACGCCGCGTCGGGCCCGGCCGCCCCGGCGCGCCGGGCCCGGGGCCGGCCCGGCCGGCCCGCCGTGCGACAGTGCTGGCATGACCAACCACGACGCCGACCGGCTCGCCCTGCACCGGTGGCGGGAGCTGGCCGGGCGCCCGGACAGCCTGCTGATCGACGGGTTCCACGCGCTCAAGCACACCCTGCGGTTCGGCGGCACGGTGCACCTGGTGCTCACCACCGACCCGGCGGGCCTGGCCGGGCTGGCCGCGGACCTGGCGCCCGACGTGGCCGCCGGGATCGCCGCGCGCGCCGTGGCGGTGCCGCCCGCCGTGCTGCGCGAGCTGGTGCCCCGGCCGCACCCGACCGGGGTGGCCGCCCTGGCCGTCCGCCCCGACCCGGAGCAGGTGCTGGACCGGCTGCGGGCCGCGCCCCGCACCGCCCCCGTGGTCGTGCTGGACAACCCGCGCAACCTGGGCAACATCGGGGCCGTGGTCCGGCTGGCCGCCGGCGCGGGCGCCACCGGCGTGGTCACCACCGGGGACGTGGACCCGTGGCACCCCACCGTGGTGCGCGGCGGGGCCGGCCTGCACTTCGCCACCGCGGTCGCCCGGCTGACGCCGGACCGGTTCCCGGCCGGCCCGCGCTACGTGCTCGACCCCGAGGGCACCGACCTGCGCGACGTCACCCTGCCCGACGCCGCCCTGCTCGTCTTCGGCTCCGAGCGGCACGGCGTCTCGCCCGGACTGCGCGCCACCGCCGACGCGCTGCTCGCCCTCCCGATGCGTCCGCAGGTCTCCAGCTACAACCTCGCCACCTCGGTGGCCATGACCCTCTACCACTGGCTGGCCGGGGCCCGGTAGACGCCGGACGGTCAGTCCCCGGTCGGTCAGCCCCTGGGCCGGCGCAGCGCCCGTTCGAGGTCGGCCAGCGCGCCGACCAGCAGGCGGCTGCCGGCCCGGACCACGTCCTGCTGGTCGGTCAGGCTGCGGTGGGTGAGGGCGAGCTCGGGGTCGGTGGCCGGGGTCTCGGCGGCCTCCCACTCCTGCTGGGCCAGCCGCACCGGACGGAAGTCCACCGGCGTCCCGGTCAGCACCGCGGCCCCGGCGGCGGCGGTGGACTCGGTCAGCAGCCGGCCGAACTGCGCCGCCCCGTGCACCGGCTCGGCCTGACGGGGCGGCAGGTGAGCCTCCATCAGCAACGAGATCCGGGACAGGTGCCCGAGCGCCTCGCGGACCCGGCCGAGCTGCTTGCGGCTCAGCTGCGGGGAGTGCGCGCCGTGCCGCACCGGCTCCGCCTCGGCCCGCTCGCGCGCCTGCAGGAACGCGGCCCGCGCCTCCCGGAGGTCCAGCAGCGCCGCCCGCACCGCCCGCGGGTCGCGGCCCGCCGGATCCCCGTAGCCGGCCAGCACCGCCCCGCTGTACCGGCCCACCGCGGCGATCCACTCCGCGGTCCGCTCCGGCAGCCGGGCGGTCTCCCAGGTGGGGAACAGGGCGTAGCCCAACAGCGCCACCGCTCCGCCCAGCAGGGTCATCAGGATCCGCTCGGTCCCGGTCTCGACCGCGTTGCCCGAGCCGATCGACAGCAGGAAGACCACGTAGGCCGAGATGCAGGTGGTGGCCAGCGCGTACCCGGTGCGCAGGGTCAGGTAGGCGCCGCCGATGCAGAGCACCGCCAGCCCGCAGGAGAGCCGGTCCCCCGGATCGGCCAGCAGCACCACGCCGGTGGCCAGCGCCACCCCGACCACGGTCCCGGCCACCCGGGCCACGCCGCGGCTGTAGGTCTGCCCGAAGTCGGGGCGGATCACCATCGCCGCGGTCATCGCCGCCCAGTAGCTGTGGTGCAGCCCGGTCAGCCGGGCCAGCAGGTAGGCCGCGGTGACCACCCCCGACAGCCGCACCGCGTGGTGCAGCACGGGGGAGCCGGTGCGCAGCTGCCGCCGGGCCGAGCGCACCGCCACCGGCACCATCCGCGCCAGTCCCGGCCGGCGCAGCACCCCGTCCACCCCCGGCAGCGGGACCTCCAGGGTGGACTCGCCGGTGGACGGGTCCAGGGTGCCGGTGGCCCGCCCCAGCAGGGTGGTCAGCCGCCGCGCCGCGCGCAGCGCCGGGCCGCGCAGCACCCGCCCGGGGGCGGCCAGCGCGGCCGGCGCCGTCGTCGGGTAGACCAGCGGCTGCCCGGTGCGGATCGCCCGGGCCAGCGCGTCCAGCAGCTGCGCGGCACCGTCCAGCAGCTCCCGCGCCCGGTCCCGCTCCGGCCCCTCGGCGGCCGCGCCCAGCTCCGGGTCGGCGATCGCCGCCAGGGTGGGCCGGATCCGCTCGGCCATGCTGCGCAGCCCGCTCAACTCGGCCGGCCGGCGGCGGGCCTGCCAGGGGGTCAGGGTCGCGGCGTGGCGGGCCGTCATCAGCGGGGCCGGGTCGATGGTGGCGTGCGGGTCGTGCCGCAACCGCCGCGCGTAGTCGGCCAGTTCCGCGTACGCATCGGCCAGCGCGGCACGCTGCGCGCTCCAGTTCTTCACCGGGAAGAGCGTGATCACCAACGCCTGCACCCCGCCGCCGAGCGCGCACAGCGCGGCGTGGCCCGCCGCCGTGGGCACGCTGACGGGCAGTTGGACGACCACCAGCATCACGGTCACCGTGTTGGCCGCCACCACGCCCGCGGTCGGTCCCAGCGCCCAGGCCAGCCCGGCCGCGAAGCACCAGGCGGCCAGCAGCACCGGGAAGAGCCCGGGCACCCCGACCGCCAGGTAGCCCAGGAAGGTGCTGACGCCCAGTCCGGCCCCGGCCGCCAGCGCCAGCGAGGGGCGCGGCCGGAAACTGCGCTGGAAGGTCGCCGTCCCCGCGATGAAGGCGCCCATCGCCGCCGAGGTGGCCTGGGCCGGCCCGAACAGCGCCAGCACCGGGAAGATCACCAGCGCCACCGCGGCCGCCCCGCGCACCGCCCGCACCGGGTCGCCGATCGCCCGCTCCAGCCGCAGCCCCGCCCGTCCGGTGTGACGGAGAGCGGCAAGCCACGGCATAACAGACATTCTAGGCGGCGGCCGGCCTCCGCCCGCGCGCCAGGACGCCCAGTCGGACCAGGAAGGCGGTGGGCAGGAAGACCGCGTCCGCCGCCACCATCGCCAGCGAGAAGATCGGCAGGCCCAGCAGCACCGCGATCCCCAGGTGCTCCAGCACCATCATCACCAGCAGCACGTTCTTCGCCCGGCGCGACCAGAGCACCACCGGGAAGGCCAACTGGGCCAGCACGGTGCCGTAGGAGAGCGCGAAGACCACCAGCATGCTGGAGCCGAGCAGCGCGGACAGGCCCGGCCAGGGGGTGAAGTAGTCCAGGTGCAGCGGGTAGTAGAGCGCGGTGCCGTCCTGCCAGCGCGAGCCCTGCACCTTGTACAGGCCGGCCGTGGTGTACACCAGCACCACCTGGGCGCCGATCACCACCATCGCGCAGTGGTGCACCATGCTGCCCAGCGCGTCCAGCACCGCCCGCGCCTCGCTCCGCGGCCGCCACCGGGTGACGGCGTACCAGAGCCCGGCCACCGCCCACAGGGTCCACAGCAGCGCCGCCCAGCCCAGGTGCGGCCAGTCCGGGGCGGACCAGGCCAGGTGCCCGGTCAGCTGGGCCGCCGTCAGGGCGGCGGCGCTGCCCAGCCAGAGCAGCACGCCGGACAGCGGGCCGTCCGGTCGGCCGCGCGAGCGCCGCCGGGCGTCCAGCGACCAGACCTCGGCGCACCGGGTGAAGGCCAGGTAGATCGCCATCAGGTGGATCAGGTTGTCGCCGCCGTCGCCGACCAGGATGCTGCGGTTCTGCACCGAGAGGACGCCGAGCAGGAAGAGCACCGAGCTGAACCTGGTCCGCCAGCCGAGCAGCATCAGCACCGCGGCCAGCAGCGACACCGCGTAGCAGGCCTCGAACCACCAGCGCCCGTCGTGCCAGAGCAGCGCCGAGAACGCGTGGTTCTGCGCCGTCATCCGGTCGGCCAGCGACAGGCTCCAGGCGGCCCGGTCGCCGTAGAGGACCCGGCGCTCGGGCCACTCGCGCAGCAGTTGCAGGGTCACCACCAGGGCGAAGCCGATGCGCACCGCCGCCGCCTGGTACCGGGCCAGCGGACGGCCGGTGAACGCCTCCAGCGCCCGGGCCAGCAGGTCGCCGGCGCGCGGGCGGGCGGCGGGCGGCGCCGGGGCGGGCCCGGCCGCGCCGGCCGGACCGACCGGGTCGTCGAGCTCGGCGGGCAGCGGCCCGCCCTGCTGCGGGATGGCGGGCAGCAGCCCCTCGCCCGTCCGGGCGGAGGCCTGCGGGCCCGGTGCGGAGCCAGTCATGCCAACCCCTGGTAGTCCGTGTCGGAGACCGGCCACCAGGGCAGCTCGGTGTACTGGACCTGGCCGCTCTGGTGCTGCCCGGCCCACGCCGGCGGCTGCACCGGGTCGGTGGCCGAGCGCACCTGGAGCGCGGTGACCGGTCCGCCCTCCGCGGGGCGGCCCAGCCGCTGCAGCGCGACCCGCTTGAGGTACTGCTCGGCCAGCTCGCTGCGCAGGCCCGCGGTGGGCTGCTGCTGGGCGTCGTGGGTGCTGTCGTAGAAGTCCCAGGCCCGGCGCAGCAGGTTCTGGTCGACGTGGCTGGGCATCGGGTTGTGCCGGATCGCGGCGATGTCACGGGCCGTCAGGTCGATCCAGCCGCCGTCGCCGCCCGCGGTCCGGACCCGGACCTGGACCGCGATGTTGAACTGCAGCGGGTCCGGCGCGAAGAGCTTCCAGTTCTGCTCGAACTCCGGGTAGACCAGCCCGTTCAGCTTGGTCTGGTACCGCTGGGTGACCGGCCCGGGCGGTGCGGACTGCAGGAAGAGGCCGGCGAGCAGCACCAGGGTCGAGGTGACCAGCGCCACCCCGGCCCCGGAGAGCACCAGGACGGCGGGCAGCGACCAGCGCCGCGGCGACGGACCGGGCGGCTCGCCCGCCGGCTGCGCCCCGCCGTCTCTTTCCCCGGTTCCGGTCATCCGTCCCCCTCGGGCCCAGGCCGCCTAGAGCACGAAGGCCTGGTCGCCGGAGCTGCTGACCATCGGCCGGCCGGCCTGCTCCCAGGCGAACATGCCGCCGTCCACGTTGACCGCCTCCCGGCCCTGGGCGATCAGGTACTGCACCACCTGGGCGGACCGGCCGCCGACCCGGCAGAGCACGTAGAGCGGGGCGTCGGGCACCTCGTCCAGCCGGGCGGTGAACTGGCTCATCGGGATGTGCAGCGCGTCCGCGGCGTGGCCGGCGTCCCACTCGTCCTGCTCGCGCACGTCGAGCAGCACCGCGTCGCTGGGCAGGTCGGCCACGTCGGCGGTGGGGATCTGCTGGAACATGCCGGGGTACTCCTGTCGGTCGGGGGCGGACGCGTGGCGGCCCGCGGACGGCCCATTGTCACCCGGCGCGGCGTCCGGTGGGGCCCAAGTCAGCAATCGGGACAGCTCGGCCTGCAACTCGGCGGCCTTGGCCAGCAGCTGGTCGGCGAGCTCGGCCAGCAACCGGTCCGGGTCGCCGGCGCCGAGCGCCAGCAGCCCGCCCATCGCGGTGGACTCCAGCTCGACCCGCTCGGCGGCCAGGGCGGCGACCCGCGCGGTCAGCCAGGCCAGCCGCTGCTCCAGCCAGGCACCGCGGTCCGGCGCGTCCGGCGCCGGCGCGCTCTCGGGCGCGGTGGACCACTCCTCGGCCAGCGCCCGCAGCGCCCCGGTGTCGCCGAGCGCGTAGGCCTCGTTGGCCCGGGCGATGAAGGCGGAGCGGCGCTCCTGCTCCGCCGGGTCGGTGGACAGGTCGGGGTGGGCCTGCCGGGCCAGCTCGCGGTAGAGCCGCTGGGCCTCCTTGCCCGGGCGCACCCGGGGCGGCGCCACCACCGGCTCGGTGGCCTCGGCGGCCTCCCGGACCGTCGCGAAGAGCGCGTCCAGGTCCGGCAGCTCGTCCACCACCCGCCGGGCCGCGGCGGCCCGCCGCCGGTCCTCCGGGTCGCCGGTGCGCGCCGCCCGGGCCTCGGCGACCAGCGCCTCCAGCTCGTCCAGCCGGGCGTAGAGCGGACCGAGCCGCTCGTGGTGGATCAGCGCGAAGTTGTCGATCTCCACCCGCAGGGTGGCCACGTCCACGTCCAGGGTCAGCCAGGCCAGCTCGGTGGCGGCGACCCGCTCCTCCAGCCACTGCCGCTCGGGGTCGGTCCACGGGACCGGGCTGACTGCGGTCACTGCTCGCCTCGCTCATCCAGTTCCTCGGCCCTTGCGGCGCCCGGGCGCAGCCGAGCCTACCCGGGCCCGCCGCGCCGACCGAGGGCAGTGCCGAACGGGTGACGGCGGGCGGGCGGCGATTTCAGGCCAGGCAGGAGATGGACAGGGCGTGCGACAGGGCGCACGCTGGGTGACACGCAACTGATACTGAGGAATCTGGCGGTTTCGGTACCGGTCACCGGCCGGTCCGTGCTTCGCTGGGAGCGGCACTGGCGAGAACCTGATACCTGACAGCCGCACAGGTGGCCGACTCGGCCGGACAGGCGGGAGCGACACGGACCCCATGGTGGACGACCCGAACTCAACAGCGGACACCCAGGCCGAACCCCGTTCGCTGGGTACGGTGGCCGCCGCCGCGCTCGGCGGGGCGGCCGGTCAGGCCGATCCGGCGGAGCCGGTCGAGCAGCCCTCCGGCGTGGTCGCCATGGTGCGCCTCGCCGCGGTGCTGATCGACCCGGACGGCCGGATCGCGCAGTGGAACCGGACCGCCGAGGAGCTGTTCGGCCACCGCACCGAAGCGGTGCAGGGCCTGCCGGCCGGCGGGCTGCTGCCGGCCGTCGAGCCGCGCCGGCCGACCGATCCGGTGGCGACCGCCCGGCGCTGCGACGCCTTCGACACCCTGGACGACCTGACCGCGTCCGGCGCCTGGGCCGGTCTGATGCCGGTGACCGACCGGGAGGAGCGGCCCCGCTCGGTGCTCTGGTGGGCCTACCCGCTGGTCGAGCCGGACGGCCGCAGCCTGCTGCTGCTGGCCGCCGACGCCCGCCCGCTGCGCCAGCGCGGCCCGCGGATCGCGATCGGCCGCCGGCTGCTGCCGTACGCGGCCGAGGGCGCCCAGGGTGCCCAGGGCGCCCAGGGCGCCCAGGGCACCTTCCACCGGATCTCCGCCGCGCTCGGCCCCACCGCACCCGGGGGGGCCGGCGCGCTGGCCCCGCTGCTGGGCCGGCTCGGCGCCGCCCGGCAGCGCGCGCTGCTGCGCCAGGTGGCGGCCGCCGGGGCACCCGCGCTCTGGGTGGACGCCACCACCCGGCTGCCCGTGGTCCCGCCGCCGCACGCGCCGGCCGCCACCGGGGTGGCCGCGCTCGCCGCCGGGCTGGGCCGGCGCTACCCGACCCCGCAGCAGCGGGTGGCCGCCGCCGGCCTGCGGGTGGTCCCCGAGCCGCGCCCGGCCGCGGCCGCGGACGACCCGGTGGCCGCCGAGCCGCCCGAGCAGCACGCCGTGACCGTGCCGGGGCCGCGCGGTGCGGCCGCCGAGCCCGCCCCGGGAGGTCCGCTGACCGTCGACCGGCCGCCCGCGGCCACCGTGCCCGCCGCTCCCGACGCCCCGCCCGGACCGCCGCCCGGCGGTGTCCAGGCCGGCGAGCAGCTGGCCCTGCTGAACGAGGTGGGCGGCAAGGTCGGCACCACCCTGGACCTGGACGCCACCGCCCGCGAGCTCTGCCAGGTGCTGGTCCCGCGGGTGGCCGACTTCGCCTGCGTGGACCTGCTGGACCGGCTGATCTCGGACGCCGAGCTGCCCGAGGAGCAGCCCGACGACGACACCATGCTGCGCCGGGTGGCCCGCAGCTTCGCCGAGTCCTCGCACTGGAGCCACGTGCTGGAGGAGGGCGCGCTGCTGGCGATGCCCCGCTCCACCCCGCCCGGGATGGCGCTGCAGCGCAACCAGGCGGTGCTGGTGCCGGCCGTCACCAGCGACATCGCGGTGGACTACGCGGCCGCCCTGGGCGGCGGGGCGAACCTGGTCCCGGTGGTCTCCGGGCGCTCGATGCTGGTGCTGCCGCTCTCCGCCCGCGGCACCGTGCTGGGCATCCTCAAGCTGCTGCGGCTGCCCGACCGCACCCCGTTCGACGACGCGGACGCGGCCACCCTGCTGGAGCTGGCCGCCCGGGCCGCGCTCTCGCTGGACAACGCCCGGCTGCACCGGGCCGAGTCCAAGGTGGCCACCACGCTGCAGCGGTCGATGATCCCGACCCGCCCGCCGCGGATCCCCGGGGTGCAGATCGCGCACCGCTACATGCCGGGCGACCGCCGGGCCGAGGTGGGCGGCGACTGGTTCGACGCGATCCAGCTGCCCGGCAGCCGGGTGGCCCTGGTGGTCGGCGACGTGATGGGCCACGGCCTGCACTCGGCGGCCGCGATGGGCCGCTACCGCACCGCGATGCAGACCCTGGCCGCGCTCGACCTGCCGCCCGGCCAGCTGCTGCGCCACCTGGACAACCTGGCCCAGAAGATCGGCGACGACCACCTGGCCACCTGCCTGTACGCGGTCTACGACCCGATCAACCGCACCTGCGAGCTGGCCAGCGCCGGCCACGTCCCCCCGGTGCTGGTCCACCCGGACGGCACCGGCGAGCTGCTGGAGATCCCGGCCGGCGCCCCGATCGGGGTCGGCGGGGTGCCCTTCGTGGCCAAGAAGATCGAGGTCGAGGACGGCTCGATGCTGGTGCTCTGCACCGACGGCCTGGTCGAGGTGCGCGGCGGGGACATAGGGGAGGGCCTGGCGGCGCTGTGCGGCAACCTGATCGACCCCCGGCGCACCCCGGACGAGGCCTGCGACACCGTGCTGGACCGGCTGCACTCGGACGACCGCAAGGACGACGTGGCGCTGCTGGTGGCCCGCTTCGACGGCGTGGCCGAGACCGAGGTGGCCACCTGGACCCTGGCGGTGGACACCGCCGAGGTGCGCCGGGCCCGTCAGCTGGTCCGCGACCAGCTGACGGCCTGGGGGCTCACCGCGCTGGCCGACACCACCGAGCTGCTGGTCAGCGAGCTGGTGACGAACGCGGTGCGGGTGGCCCGGGACTACGTCCAGCTGCAGCTGATCCGGGTGGACAAGCTGCTGGTGGAGGTCAGCGACGACAACCACAACCTGCCCTCGCTGGAGCCCGCCGAGTCGATGGACGAGAACGGGCGGGGCCTCAACCTGGTCAGCAAGCTGGCCGAGCGCTGGGGCACCGCCCGCAAGGCGGTGGGCAAGGTGGTCTGGTTCGAGCAGCCGCTGCCGCGCGGCTACCGCTGAACCGGGTCAGGCGGTGCGCTGGCGGGCCTCGGTGGTGACCAGCCGGGCCGCCCGGACGCCGGCGAGGACCCGCGGCCAGTAGCTGCCGAAGACCTCGCCGGTGGCGGCGATCAGCACGGCGGTGGCCAGCGCCACCACGTGCTCCAGGCCGGCCAGGTTGGGCAGCTCCACCGCCTCGGCCACCATGGCCGCGATCACCGCGCCGCCGGTGAACCAGGCCCTGGTCTTCCAGGCGATGCAGACGGCCAGCGCCACCACGGCCGCCGACGGCCCGGTGTCGCGGATGTGCCCGACGTAGGCCGGGAAGCCGAGGAGCCGGTCGGGACCGAGCTCCACCCCGACCCGGGCGAACAGCGTGCCGGCCAGCGTGCAGGCGTAGGCGACCAGCAGGGTCACCTTGCGGCCCAGCACGATCTCGGCGATGCCGAAGACCAGCAGCACCTGGGCCAGCGCGCCCCAGACCGGCAGGTCCAGGGCCGGCACGTAGAGCGACAGCGGCGTGCGCAGCAACGACACGTCCAGCGGCAGCACGGCGCGCACCACGCCGACCTGGTTGACGAAGCGCTCACCGCCCGGCAGGTGCTGGACGATGCTGAACAGGAGGATCAGGAACGTGGCCCCGACCGCCAACGGGACGGACGCGAATTTCCTCCGCGCCACATGATCCCGAACGGTCACGAACAGTGTTCCCCACTCGGCGACGGCGGCCCGCTGGAGATACCCCAGCCAGCCCCGTCGCTCGCCCCCCGTGTGGGTCCTCTGGTTCACGACAACCTCTCTCGGTAGTCCTGCTTCCGATTTCTCCGGGCCCGGTGTCCGCACCGGTGCCGACTCACGCTTTCTCTCTCCAGCCTAGGTAGTCCGAACCGCGCGCGACTCGGTCTTCGAGCCGATTTACGACTCATCCCCAAGTGGGACTCGACACTATTCGCGGTGTCCCCCAGTCCGCCGTCCGGGGGATACAGGGGTGAATAGGGGTGGCCCGCAGGCGCCCTCCGCCCCCCGGCGGAGGGTTACCCGTTCCCGCTGCCTTCCGCCGTCGGCAGCGCCGGGCCGGCCGCGTCCGCGGTCGGGCGCCGGTGCCGGCGACGGAAGAGCGTGGGAAGCCTCGGTGCGGTGATGAATCCCTCCGCCCGTGCGTTGGCGATGCCGATCCGCGGGATTTCGCTGCTCTTCTCGAAGAGCAGGTAACGCGGCTCCCAGATCGGCCGGTACTTCGCGTTCGCCCGGTAGAGCGACTCGATCTGCCACCAGCGGGAGAAGAATCCGAGCACCCCCCGCCACAACCGCAGCACCGGGCCCGCGCCGAGCCGCGAACCGCGCTCGAAGACCGAGCGGAACATGGCGAAGTTCAGCGAGACGCGTTCCAGCCGGAGTTCCTTGCCGCCCTTCTCCAACAGTTCGATCACCATGAACTCGACCAGCCCGTTCTCGGACTCCCGGTCCCGGCGCATCAGGTCCAGCGACAGGCCCTTGTCGCCCCAGGGCACGAAGCTCAGCAGGGCGCGCAGCTCGCCGTCCCCGTCGTGGCACTCCAGCATCACGCAGCGCCCGTCGGCCGGATCGCCCAGCCGGCCCAGCGCCATCGAGAAGCCGCGCTCGGTCTGCCCGTCCCGCCACCGGTCGGCCTTGTCCAGCAGGTCGGCCATCTCGGGCTCGGGGATCTCCTCGTGCCGGCGGATCCGGACCGTGTAGCCGGCCCGCTTGACCCGGTTGTAGGCCTGCCGGACCACCCGCATCGCCCGGCCGTCCAGCGAGAACTCGTCCAGCTCGACGATCGCCTCGTCGCCCAGCTCCAGGGCGTCCAGGCCGTGCCGGGCGTAGATCACCCCGGCCTCCTCGGAGGCGCCGGTGACGGCCGGCGCCCAGGCGTGCTCGCGGGCCTCGGCCAGCCAGAGCTCGATCGCGCCCGGCCAGGCCTCCGGGTCGCCGATCGGGTCGCCGGAGGCCAGCGAGACCCCGCCGACCACCCGGTAGGTGATCGCCGCCTTGCCGGTCGGCGAGAAGATCACCGCCTTGTCCCGGCGGGTGGCGAAGTAGCCCAGCGAGTCCCGGTCGCCCTGCCGGTCCAGCAGCTCGCGCAGCTTCTGCTCGTCCTCGGGGGTGAGCAGCTCCTTGCCCCGCGGGCTGCGGAAGGCGACGTACATGACCAGCAGGAAGAGCACCGCGCCCATCGCGTTGATGAAGGTGTTCACCCAGTTGGGCACATTGATCACGTCCAGCACCCGGTCCGACGGAGTGACCGTGATCATGCGGAAGATCGCGTACCGGAACCGGTCGCCGAAGCCGGCGCCGGAGAGCGTGTTGAAGATCTCCACCAGCACGGAGCCGATCAGCCCGCCGACCAGCAGGCCGCCGAAGAAGGTGGCCACCGCGGTCCACACGTTGGACCGGTCGCCCTTGGAGGTGAACTCCTTGCGCCCGACCACCAGGCAGAGCATGAACAGGCCGGTCAGCACGGTGGAGAAGTAGTTGAAGCCGTGCGCGTCGTAGTGGTCGCTGCCCGGTACGGTCAGCGCCAGCACGTAGACCAGGAAGGTCAGTCCGCCCAGCCCGAAGTTGAAGATCCACGCGGCCCGCTTGCGCCGCCGCATCGCCACCGCGAGGAAGAGCGAGAGAACCGCCGTGGCCAGACCTGCCGTCATCAGGTACGGGGTGAAGTACTCGCCCTCGGAGTGGTGCCGGACCGTCGCCCGGAACGGCGAGGCCACCACTGCCAGCAGGTTCAGCAGGGCGATCAGCCGCAGGTACCAGACCGTGCCGTGCGCCGCGACGGAGCGGAGCTTGGCCGACCGGGTCGGGGCGGCCGCGCGCGGCTGCTTGCTGGTGGTGGTGGACACAGGCTCATTCCAGACGATCAGGTCCAGGCGCGCATCCGCACCTGGTGGAACGTCATCAATCGTGGCTCAGCCGGTGCCGCCGGCGCGTGAACCGGAACGCCGATTCCGACCCCGCCGATCGGCGGGGGTGACGGCCCGTGGACGCCCTAGGCTCTTGGCCGACGGGAGTGAGTGAGGGAGGCGGAATGGACCCCATCCGCGTGGTGGTGGTGGACGACGAGCTGCTGGTCCGGTCGGGCCTGGGGCTGATCGTCGGATCGGCTCCCGACCTGGAGCTGGTCGGCAGCTGCTCGGGCGGCGAGGCGTTGGAGCTGGTGCGGCGGCTGCGCCCGCACGTGGTGCTGCTGGACGTGCGGATGCCCGACCTGGACGGGATCTCGGTGCTCAAGCAGCTGCGCGCGCTGCCCGAGCCGCCGGCCGTGTCGATGCTGACCACCTTCGACACCGACGAGTACATCGGCACCGCACTGCGCTCCGGGGCGGCCGGTTTCCTGCTCAAGGACACCGCCCCGGACCAACTGGTGCACGCGGTGCGGATCCTGGCGGCCGGCGGCAGCATGCTGTCCCCGGCGGTGACCCGCACGGTGATCGGCGGCTACGTGGAGGGCGGCGGCCCGGACTCCGGAGCGCTGGCCCTGGTGGGCACGCTGACCGGGCGGGAGCTGGACGTGCTGGCGCTGCTCGGCGAGGGGCTGGCCAACGCGGAGATCGCCGAGCGGCTGTTCCTGGGCACCGGCACGGTCAAGGACCACATCAGCGCGATCCTGGGCAAGCTCGGCGCGGCGAACCGGGTGCAGGCGGCGGTGATAGCGCACCGGGCGGGCCTGGTCCGGCCGAGCCGTCCGTAACGAGCGCGGCGGGGCCGGGGAGCTGCGCCGAGCGGGTGACTTGGGCGGGGCGCGGGGTGGCGGTCCCGCGCTCGGCGGACCCGAGGACCAAGAGTGACCGGGGGAACACTTCCGGCCAGGAACGGTCGCAGGCGTTCTCGCGCGATCTCGATCGCTCCGCGAGGAGCGATCCCGTCGAGGAATGGAGTACACCCATGAAGGACTTCCGCAGGGCTCTGGGCCTGGCCGTCGCCGCCGGCGCGCTGGTGCTGGGCGGCGCGGGTGCGGCCGCTGCCGACGCCAACGCCGAGGGTGTCGCGGTCGGCTCGCCCGGCGTGCTGTCCGGCAACGTCATCCAGGTCCCGATCCACATCCCGATCAACATCTGCGGGAACTCGATCGGCGTGGTCAGCATTGCCAACCCGGCCTTCGGCAACACCTGCGTGAACGCCTGAGCCTCCGGCTCGACGGCCGGCCCCGCCAC